>SLAE01000200.1 GCA_007127015.1 Desulfonatronospira sp.
GCGATGTCCTCAGGGGCAAGAACAAACTGATCATAAGCTCCAGCGTCTTTCTGCCAATGGGCCGTTCCTCCCAGAAGAGCTTTGATCTTCTGACCCACCCAATGCGCTTCCTGAACTGAATTTGCCGCATTGAACAGACTTATGCCTGAAGACGGTTTTTTATGTCCTCTCAGACTGGATGCAGCGGGAAAGAGTCCTTGAGAAAGGTCAAGAATGTCTTGGTCGGAACGATAATTATCAGCAAAGACAATCATATTAAGTTCAGGCCAGAATAAGTCAAGTGTTGATGAAACATCCCGGCAGGCCCCTCTGAACCCGTATATGGACTGTCTGGGATCTCCAATGCCGAAAAACCCCTCTCCTCCCCGGGGAAGCAGTTCTTTGACCAGCAACAGCTGCAGCATTGACAGATCCTGAATCTCATCGACCAGCACGTGAGTAAATGGTTTTAAATATTTGCCGCTGCGCACCTCCTCCAGCCAGAACTCCAACAGGTCTGTAAAATCTACCAGATTCCAGTGCTGTTTTTGTTGCGCATAATTTTGTCCATAACCGGAGAGTTCCTTTAGTTCTTCTCTGGCTTTCATAAGTTCCTGCCAGGCCTTTTTCAGAGCCTGTGCGCTCAGATCCGGATTGGCTTCGCTGAAGACTTTAAAAGCCTCCTCTTCGCCCAGAATCAGGGGGTTTTCTCCGTAAACCCTTTGCCAGTATTCATAAGCCATGCCGTGCAGGGTCTCTGTTTTCGGCAAAGCCTTATCGTGGCCATGCAGTTGAGCAAGCCTGTCTTTTAATTCCTGAGCCGCCTTACGGGTATAAGTCAGCACAAGGATATGTCTTGGATTTACTCCATCGGTCAGCAATCGGCTGACCCTGCCCACCAGGGCCCTGGTTTTTCCGGTTCCAGGACCGGCCAGGACCAGGACCGGACCAGGACCGTAATCTATGGCCTCCCGCTGTCGATCATTAAAGCTTTGTTCCTGGGTATCCGGGCCGGCATCTTCAGATGGTGCAGGCAGTTTCGGGCAATTGCGCAGGCAGGCCCGCGGCTTATCCTTTCCGGACAGCGGCATGAGGTGCTTGCCCTGCTTCAACTCCTGCCTTTCATTTTTGGTGAACACCCGGATCTCCCCGTACTGGCCGTCAAAACCCGGGCTGCGTATGACCTCGCCTGAACGCATGCGCTCAACACCCATGGCGAGAGGCGGGTAAAGTCTGTCCAGCTCACTGACCGGTACATTTTGGAGTATGTGCAATTCTGTACCGAATTTGCGAATCAGCTTATTGTAAAAAACATGGACCTTTTTGGCTTTTGGGCCAACTCCCAGAAATTCGGACAAAATTTCTTTCAAAGGTATGACTGAAGAAAAACCAGGCTGACCATCAGGTCTTTGTGGAGCTTCCCGGTCAGCCATGTCCATGATGCGATTGAGTACGCCCACTGTGATATCTTTGCCGCAGACCGGACATTTTCCCCTGTGGGCCATGGTCTGCTTCGGATCCATGACCACGCCGCATTTTCTATGTCCGTCAAGATGATACTTGCCTTCCTCAGGGTAGAATTCCAGCGTGCCTAGAAATTTCTGTCCAAGACCTTCGCGCCGCAGGGCCTGGTAAATACCGAAATAACTCGCCTCACCCTGAAAGATGTTGGCCTCCCGGCCGAGTTTGTCCGCGCTGTGCGCGTCTGAATTGGACACCAGAGAAAAGCGGTCAAGCCTGCTCCAGAGCCAGTTCATCTCCGGATCTGAAGACAGACCGGTTTCAAGGGCGAATATGTGACCGGAAAGATCACCGAAACATTCCTCGAGACTGTCAAAGCCTGATTTGGAACCAAAGAGAGAGAACCATGGAGTCCAGATATGGGCAGGGATGATGAATCCGCTGGAATCAGTGTCCAGGACCATTTCCAGCAGACTTCGCGAGTCCAGACCGATAATGGGTCTGCCGTCCGACTTAATGTTGCCTATGCGCTCAAGTTTCCGGTTGAATTTTTTAACCGGTTCAAAACCGGGAAAAAATACCAGATTGTGAATTTTACGCACCACACCGCTTTGTTTATATATTGAGCTTATCTCCGCTGAAAGCATGAATCTGGTTTTGGAAATAAGCTTGTGCTCATATCCGGGAATCAGAGGCGCCAGATCTTTATTTTCCCGCAGCCGCAGCAATCCGTCCTCGTCTTGCAGCAGATCTTTCTCCAGCATTTCCAGCCATCCGGGATGGGTGAAATCACCAGTTCCCAGCACCTGGATGCCTTTGACAGCAGCCCATGCAGCCAGTGTTTCAGGATCAAGGCTTTTGCTGGTCGCTCGTGAATACCGGGAATGAATATGCAGATCAGCCGGATAAGTTTCCATGGACAAACCCTTTATGGTTTAAAGAACCTTCCTTGCAGTTGAAATTTGGATTGGGATCTCCTGGCCTGTGTTACTTCACTGAACCGCGCAATCAGCTGGGTCCCCCTTCAGCTTGGCCAGGGTATGCTCAAGTGCCGGCAGGACCGCTTCCAGATTTTCCCTGACTCCTTTCGGGCTGCCGGGGAGATTTATAATCAGGCTCTGATTCAAAATGCCGGCAACAGCTCTGGAGATGGCTGCATGAGCAGTTTTTTTGAGCGAAGCGGACATCATTGCCTGTTCAAATCCGGGCAGTCTTTTGTCCAGGACGCCGGCGGTCACTTCCGGGGTTATATCCCGGGGGGCCACGCCTGTCCCTCCGGTGGTCAAAATGAGATCAACTCCTGCAGTCAAGGCCAGATGACTCAGTAGAGATTTTAAAAAAACCTGATTATCAGGTATGACATACCCTCTGGCCAGGCTGAGGTTCAACCGGCTTTTCACAATATCCTGAATAAGAGGGCCGCTGGTATCTGTTCTTTCACCTCTTGCACCTTTATCGCTTAAAGTAATCCAGGCCAGAGAAACACCCCTGAACTTTGGCTGCAATTTAAATTCCTGATCTTTATGCACATTTTTAAGGGCTTTTAAGGTCAGGCTCAAGAAACCCGATCCGTGCTCTTCAGACCAGGATCTGTTCAGCACCTGAAAAACAAGATCTTGATCCTCGAGAAAGCAGCCTGCGCGCGCAATTTTCAAGTCTGCTTCCGAAGCTTTGTACACGCCATGAGCTCCTTTGCTCTCAGCAGGACTTATGACGCACGACTGATGCGCATCCAGTGAACTCTTAAACCTGAAATAAAGCATTTATGCTCCCAGCCCTTTTACAGGGCAGTCGAGTTTTATTGACGATACTGATCATTCACCTGCATTCAGCTTATATCCTGGGACTGAAAATTAGTGCAAACCTGTATATGGATCAAGGCAATAATTGAACCTGATGCAAAAACATATATCATCTTATAAATGCGCTTAATCAGAAATATGAAAATATTCAAGCAGCTTTCATAAACAGTTGTATCCTTGCAAATGAGCCGTGGTTCATTATATTTTTCTGATATGGCTAAATTTGTAAATCAGAATCCTTGCCGCCCAAAAACCTGAAACTTTTTTTTCACAGTTAAATTACATTCTGGAGATACCATGCCAAAACCGCAGAAACCGCAACCTCAGAAATTCGGTTTTAGAAGCGAAACTTTCTTTTATATCCTCATACTTCTTTTTGTGACAGTGATCATCTGGAGCTTTATCGCGCCCAGACTGCAAATCGTCCAGATCAGCTACACTTCCTTCATGAATCATGTCCGCGAAGACAACGTCGAGGAGGTAACCATCCGCGGAGACCGCATCAGAGGGACACTCAAGGAGGAGGCCGAGGTCAATGATTTCACCTTCACCGACTTTGAGACCTATGTTCCTGCCTTCGGTGATGACGAACTTCTGCCCTTGCTTCGCGAACAGGGGATTGAAGTTAACACTCAGCCGGAGCGAAGTCCCTTTTTCTGGTATCTTATGCTGTCCACTGTGCCCTTGCTGCTCATAGTCCTGCTTCTTTACTCCCAGTACAGGCGCATTCAGGGAGGCGGGGGAGGCGGAGGCCTCTTCGGCATGGGCGGCAGCCAGGCCAAAAAATACGACCGGGGGATGCAGAAGACCACCTTCCAGGATGTGGCCGGAGCTTATGAGGCCAAGGTCGAGCTCATGGAGGTGGTTGATTATCTTAATGAGCCCTTGAGGGTACAGGAAATCGGGGGCAAGGTACCCCGGGGTGTAATCCTGGTCGGTCCCCCGGGCACAGGCAAAACCCTTCTGGCCCGGGCCGTAGCCGGGGAGGCTGGAGTGCCCTTTTTCAGCATCAGCGGCTCTGACTTCATGGAGATGTTTGTTGGAGTGGGAGCCAAAAGGGTGCGCACCCTCTTTCAGGATGCCAAACAAAGCGCGCCGAGTATCATCTTTATCGATGAGATCGACGCCATCGGACGCAGAAGAGGATCCGGTCTGGGCGGAGGCCATGACGAACGCGAACAGACCCTGAACCAGCTGCTTGCGGAACTCGACGGATTCGAGCCCCATGAAAACGTCATCGTCATGACCGCGACCAACCGCCCGGACATCCTGGATCCGGCCCTGACCCGGCCCGGCAGATTTGACCGGCGCATCATCGTGGACCTGCCCACTGTCCAGGAGCGGGTGGAGCTTTTAAAAATCCATTCCCGGAACAAAAAACTGGACCAGGACGCGGACCTGGAAAGACTGGCCCGTGAAACTCCGGGTTTCTCCGGAGCGGACCTGGAAAACCTGATGAACGAGGCCGCCCTGCTGGCCGCAAGGGACAAACGCAGACAGGTCAACAGACAAGACATCGAAACGGCCAGGGACAAGATCCTTATGGGCCTGAAGAGACACGGTCTGGTCATGACCCCGGAGGAAAAGCGCATGGTCGCCTACCACGAAGCAGGGCATGCGGTCGTCGGAGCCGTCCTGCCCCATGCCGATCCGGTATACAAGGTATCCATCATCCCCAGAAGCCAGTCCATGGGCGCCACTCAGCAATTTCCGGACAGGGAGCAGTACATCTACAATCAGGAATACCTCCTGGACAGACTGGCGGTGATGATGGGCGGACGCTGCGCAGAAACGCTGGTCTTCTCCACCGCCACCAGCGGAGCAGCCAACGACCTGCAGCAGGCCACCAGAATGGCCCGGAAAATGGTCTTGGACTGGGGCATGAGCGAGGAATTCGAACACATGGCTCCAGGGGGGCCGGGAAGAGAGATATACCTTGGCGAAGACCTGGGTAAAGCCAGAGAATTCAGCGAACTGACCGCCCAGAAAATCGACCTGGCAGTGGAGTCAATCCTCAAAAAAGCCTATGAACGGGCCAAAGAAACTCTGACCAGCAACAGAAAAGCCATGGACGAACTGGCAGAGACACTTCTTGAACATGACGAAGTGCAGGGAGAAACCGTCTATAACCTGATAAAGAAATACAAGGAATGAAGTTACTTGCGACTGTGTCACCAAAGATATTCAGGAAGTCGCTTACGTATATCCTCCGGTTTTTCCAGATTGCTCAGATCCTTATCCACTTCACTGCCAAGAGCCTTGCGCAGCTTGTCGCTAAGCTGGCTGCGCAAGGCACCCAGGAATCCCGGTGCCGCGACAAGGACCAGGCGCTCAAATTTCCGGTTCTGAAAATTTTTATCCAGATGCTCAACCAGCTGCTGCGCAAAGCGCGCGGCTTCAACCTTGCGCACAGGTGTGTGCTCGGCGGCAGTACGAAATTCACCCTGCATGGAATACAAACGGCCGGGCCTGTCCGCAAAAATTTCCTTTTCCTGCATGCGCGACTCTGGATGATAATATGATTCCAGTTCAGTCAGATTGCCTCCGCGGGCGTTGGCCCCGAAAATCTTTGCTCTGGAGCTGTCTGCCACCACTACCCATGCCTTGTATTCCATACATAACCTCCTTAAATTTTTTCACGGTTTTCGCCCGCAAGAGCTGTTGAGCAGAATGCGTAGACAGCGGGCTGGCCAGCCGAAACCGCTCTTATATTAATTCATGAGGATGGTTGGATGAAAAGTCAAGAACCTGAAATACCTGACATAACCATGTGTTCAGCGTACAAGCGGAGATTGCGGACTCAACATTCTTTAAAAATGCGTTCTAGTCCACAGGCTGCAAACTTCTGCTGCCTTGATTTTATGGAAGAAAAGAATTAGCTGGAACCATTCCGATCTTGCTGAAGATAAAGCGATCACGGATAATTACAGCTGATTCATCGGGACTGCAAAATTGAACTTTGGAACAAATTACAATGCGCAGGGACCATTTCGCTCTGCCCGGGAGATTGTCCTGGCCTCGGCATCTCCACGCAGGCAGATGCTTTTGGCCTCTCTTGGCATTGATTTTCTAGTGGAGCCGGCTGATTTCAAAGAGCCGCAGCAGGAATCCGGCCAGAATCCGGAAGAATACGCTATGGCCCTGGCCCATGAAAAATGCCGGCTGGTGGCTGAGAAAAAATCAAGAGCAATAGTTTTGGGAGCGGATACGATTGTAGTCTTGGATGGAAAAGTCATGGGCAAGCCTGATTCAGCAGAGCATGCCCTGAAAATGCTCACCCGTCTGCAGGGAAAATTGCACTCGGTGATCACCGCGGTAAGCATAATCTGTGCTGAAGATGGTGTTGCGCAAAGCTTCAGAGTAAGAACAAGGGTGAAAATGTCTTCCGCTGGCAGGGATGTGCTTCTGGCATATATCTCAACCGGAGAACCTCAGGATAAGGCCGGAGCATACGCCATTCAGGGACAGGGTGCTTTTCTTGTTGAGGAGATCGATGGGTCCTACACCAATGTGGTTGGACTTCCCTTGAACCAGGTATTGAGAGCCTTGCTTGAGCTTAAGGCTGTCAGGATGTCAGGATGAACCAGGCATGAAGCCGGTTGAAAATCACAGCATCTTCTGGACGAACGTGGCCACATTGGGCCCTATTGGTTATCTGCCCGCCGCTCCTGGAACCTGGGGATCATTTGCGGCTGTGGTTGCGGCTCCATGGCTGTTTATTCCCTTCAGTTTCTTCAGCAAAATGCTCATCCTCACCGGAATTTTTTTTCTTGGTGCCTGGGCCTGTACCGCAGCCGAAAAAAAGTTTGGCCGCAAGGATCCCGGGCAGGCTGTCGTGGACGAAGTCCTGGGTCAATGGGTGACTTTTTTATTTCTGGCCGCTGCCAAGCTTCCATACCTGGTGCTGGGCTTTTTTCTGTTCAGGCTGTTTGATATCCTGAAACCCTGGCCCATCAGAAGCTCTGAACGATGGCTGCCTGGAGGATATTCGGTCATGCTCGATGATCTGCTCGCGGGAATTTATGCGCTTGCGGCATTGATGCTTCTGGACAAACTTATCCTGCAGGTTTACTTCCAGGGATTATAATAATTTTCTGCTCAAAGCTTCTTCGTCCTGAACCTGTTCGAGATAGCGCTTGCGATTCAGGAAAAAACTTTCCCTTTCTGATCAAGGCATATGGCTGTTCAGGAAAAAAACAAAGACAATTCTCCATTTTTCTCCAGACGTTCAAGCAGGTCCTCTACTGCTGCCTCGAGCTGTGGGTCTTTTCCCCTGATCTCATCTTCCGGGGTCTGTGCAACCATAAGATCAGGCATGGCTCCATTATGTTCCATATCCCTGCCATCCGGCA
>SLAE01000012.1 GCA_007127015.1 Desulfonatronospira sp.
CTTGAAAGCATGCTCCAGAATCTCTTCCGGCAGATGACCCGGTTCGACCATTTCTTCAGAGCTGAGCAATACTCCATGCTCCAGAGCGTGTTCAAGCTGGCGCACATTTCCCGGCCAGGGATAATTGAGCAGAATGTGCATGGCCTCAGGTGAAACTCCCTGCATTCGTTTTTTAAACTTTTCAGCGAAGTGTCTGCAGAAATGATCAACAAGAAGAGGTATATCCCCGGCTCTTTCTCTTAATCCGGGCATGTGGATATTCACCACTTTGAGCCGGTAATACAGATCCCTGCGAAAACTGCCCTCAGCCACTCTGCGGGTCAGATCGGCATTTGTCGCGGCCACTATGCGTACGTCCGCTCTGCGGGTCTTTGATTCCCCCACACGCTCATACTCCTTTTCCTGAAGGAAACGCAGAAACTTGAGCTGGATACGTTGTGAGAGATCCCCGATTTCATCAAGGAACAATGTTCCCTTCTGAGCAGCCTCCACTCTGCCGGTTCTGTCGGCATGTGCGCCGGTAAACGCTCCACGGACATGCCCGAATAGTTCGCTGTCCAGAAGATTTTCAACCAGAGCCAGACAGTTGACCTTGATCATGGGTCCCTGTCTGCGAGGACTTATGGCGTGCAGAGCCTCGGCAACGAGCTCCTTTCCTGTGCCGGTCTCTCCGGTTATGAGCACGTTGGTATCCACCCCGGCCACCTGCTGCAGCAATGTGAACAAATTCTGCATCTGCCTGCTGCGGCCGATAAGTTTATGAAACGAGTTCATGGGGCATGAATGCTGCTGACCGTAAAATTGCGGAGCAGGATTCTTATATTTACCCTGCCTGAGCAAGGCGTTCTCAGGTGCATCCCCAAGCGGAACAATGGAGGAATTTTTCCGGATTATTGGTAAGAACTGCATTCCCTGCCTCCTTGTTTTTCAGTTTCACAGATCAATTAAACGATCCGCGGCTCATCCCCTGCCATGATGCATTGCAGGTTCACAGCATGATATGCCCATAATACATTGGTCAGCAAGTTGGATGCCAGAATTTTTTCATTAGAACTAAAGCAGATGCTTGCCTCTGGGATCCGGTTACGACAAAATTTTGCGCTTAAGTTACGCTTTTTGCGCACACAGACCCCAAGTACAAGGGCCTTGACTTAAAAATCACTGGACTGCTTTCATGCTGCCATAAATCCGTTCTTCCATGCACATGTACATGACTGGACCTCTTTAAAACCCGGATTTTATGATCAAGGACAATACCGGCGAGGCAAAATCAGGTGAAAAGGTGAAGAGGGTATAGATTTATGTTTACGAATACTCCAGGGCCAGATCAGGATATACTTTCTGAAGAAAGCTCAGTTGAACATTGCTCAATCCCTTTATTATGCCCGGTTCAAGATTCAGAAAGTGTTTTACGGTTTTGCCGCTTAAATTGTTATGCAGCAGCATCAGCTGAAGACTGTCTGATTGCCGATAATCTTTGTATCTCTTATATGTATTGCTTGTAAGTTTATATATGTAATCGTATAAAGGTATTTTGGACGGCAGTCTGTTGCATATTTCCATCATGTACTGCAAAGATCTGTATACATTCGCCCGCAAGCCCACAGCCGGGGCATCTACTTTGGAATAGTAACGTTCAGGCCCGAACTCTTCAAAGGGAAAAAGCTTGGTATAATATTTTTTGTGTCTTGGATGGACCATTATGCATATGTCATCCACGCCATTATGCAGACAATACCAGTAAATGGCCTGAATCTGATACAGAAATATCTTCCTGCTTCTATAACGGCAACTTGTAGCCAGTGAAGATATTTCTACAATATTGCGCCCTCTGTCTCTAAGCATATCCAGTTCATGTCTGTACAGGGCATCCATTGGCAGGCCGAACTCTTCAGAGCTTTGAATTCCCGTCAGATTGGACACCGCCTTTTGGTGATGGCTTGCAACAGCGTGCACAGTTCCAGGAAGAAGAGAATATACTGAAAAAAGCATTCCATGATCTTTTTCATAAGGAACGAGTCCTCTTTTTAGATAGCTTTCATATACCAGCGAAAAGATATTTTTCAAATCATAGATATTGCTTGCGTAAACAATATCAAGATTGCTCATCTCAACTTCATCAGATTCTGATACTCTGAGACGTGCATCCTGTTCTCTGCTTAAATTATCATATTTAATATTGTCATAAGAATTCTGCAATCCTGGTGAATAACCCATAATAAGCACCTCGATTTTATTAAACGTTGATCATTTTTTCACATAATAGATTAATATAATGAATAATTACTTTGATTTGTATCTGCGTATATGTAAACACGTAAATCAATTTTAATTTATGCGTTCAAAATCTAACTTACAGCATTCTATAGCTGATAATCTTCAGACTTGATACTTTGAGCAGCCTGATGCTGAAAAACTGATATAGATATTTTACTGTGGCAAACGAAAAAACATGGGAAAAACAAGAAAAACAGGCTTTCAGGCCCGGTTGATCTTCATGTCCTGGCTGAACACAAATCGAGTGCCCTTATGCAATCCAAGTGCCAGCAATTGTTTCCTGGAAAAATAATTATTTGCAATTTTTTGTTTGTCTGCTCAAAACAAATTTTGTACATTTGGTTACAAATTTTGCGCACTGAATTTCAACAGTTAAATGTTTTCTTTTCATGGAAATTTTTTACCATTAAGCGTACTTTTATCCTGAATTATTGAACTCGGGCCTGTGTTAAATGCACACAGCCAATGGCGGGCCTCCAGGCAGGTTAACGGTCTGTTTGCAGGACGGACAAATGTTTTGTCAGTATAATTCTTCTGTTCAGGGATTCAGACATGGAAGGACATCGAACTGAAGCTGATAATTTTCTTATTATTTTCGGAGACATAGGAGATCTGTTAAGCCTATGAAATATTTTTTCTCGAGAATGAGCATCACTACCAGACTTTTATCCTGGTCCCTGGTCCTGATGCTGATCTTTTACTCAATAACAATATATTTTTTTTTCGGCATAAGAGATCTGGTTTCGACTACAGACAGGATAGTGAACAAGGATCTGGAGGTAGTAGCTATCACTGAGCAGCTGGTTGATACCACGCTTCTTTTTGTTTAAAACCGCAGGAAATATCAGATTCTGGGCCGGGAACAGTACCTTGAAGCTTCTCTGGACCACCTGAATCTGCTGGAACAGCTCATGGAAGATCTGCCAAGGGACTTTTCCTTTGCCGGAATCAACCCCGAGGTGCGGGAACTGGTTCTTAACATGGAAATTTTCGGTTCATCTCAAGTACAAGACGTCTCCCTGCCCAGCGAAGAAGCCCTTTCTTCCTGGATCCAGGATATAACCAACCTGCGGGCTAGTTATCTGGAAAATGTCAATGATCGGATGCATAGAATGTATGTCCGCGGTGTCCAGGCTGAGACCTTCGGTTTTCTAGGCCTTGGCCTGGCCACTCTTCTGGCCATTGCCGGCAGCCTGGCCATTGCTTTTTTTCTGAACAGATCAATGCGTGAATTCAGAAGAGGCCTATCCAGGCTGGCCCGCAACGAAGAATTCAAACCGGTCAGAGTAGCTTCTCACGGAGAACTTGGCGAACTGGCCCGGGCATTCAACAAAATGGGCCTGAAACTCAAGCGGGAGGAAGAAATGCGCTCCCAGTTCATATCCACCCTGAGTCATGAGATAAGAACGCCTTTAACCAGTATAAGGGAGTCCATAAACCTGGTCCGCGACGGGGTGGCAGGCAAAAACCACGACGCGCAATCCAGGTTTCTGGACATAGCCCACAAAGAGACCCACAGGCTCTCAGAGCTTTTACAGCGCCTTATGCAGACCGCTACCATGGAATCCGGAAGCATACAGCTGGAGCCGGGCGAAATCGCTGTTGACAGGCTGCTCTGGGATGGGGTTGAAAGAATATATCCGACAGCCAGGGCTGCGAACGTCCGGGTCAAGGTCATCAGCAGCGGAACCGGCAGAAATGTGATGGCTGACCAAAGCCATGTCCAGCAGGTTCTGTTTAATCTCCTGGGCAATGCAGTGAAATTTTCCGCTCCCGGATCAGAAGTGACTCTTTCATACCAAACCTGGAACCAGGGGAACAACCTGCAGATCTGCGTTGCCGACCAGGGACCCGGAGTGTCTGAAGATGAAAAGGATCTGGTCTTCGAGCGTTACTACTGCGGAAAGAACACTGAAAACATTATCGATGGAGCAGGTCTTGGTTTGAGCATATCCAGACAGATAATCAGAGCGCACGGAGGTGATCTGTGGCTGGAAAGCACCTCTTCTGCAGGAAGCATGTTCTGTTTTACACTTCCTCTGGCTGACGAACGAAACATAGACAACAGGGTAGACCATGAGCATACTGCTTAATTTAAGAGATGGATATCGATTTGCCTTGCCGGCACTTTTGATTATAATTCTTATGAACGGCTGCGTGGGGATCAAATCCGAAAACACGGACACCACGGTGACTCGGCAAGGCCTGTTATTGACGGATTCGGGGGATGAATACCTGCAGTCAGCACTGGCCGCTTTTGCGGCGGGCAATTATCTGGAGGCAAGAAGTGATTTCCTGCAGGCCAAAAAAAGTACAAACAACCCGAAGATCAGCAGTCAGGCTGAATTCGGGATAATTCTGACAAGGATGCTCAGTGCTGAAAATCTTACTGAATTCAATGTCCACCAGAGAAATGTTGAACAATTTTTAAACCGCAGTGATGAAAAATATCTGCTGGATTTGAAAATGACAGCTCCTTTTGTATCTGCCGCGGCTGAAAATATACTCATGAAACAGAAAATAGAATCATTGCGGGCCGAACACAAAAATACTCTTGATCAGCTGCACAAGTTAAAAGAAGATCGGGAAGCGCTCAAGGCACATTATGGCGCGAGCATGCGCAGATTGAGCGAACTGGAAGATAAGAATCAAAGCCTCAAGAATCAGATTAACGAGCTGGAAGAACTCTATGAGTTAATCGATCAACAAAAACGCCTTCTTGAACCAAATGACTCAAGACAAAGATAAGAACAACGATCTGTATTCAATTCTGGTAGTCGATGATGACGAGAACATCCTTCAACTGCTGGAGGCCCGTCTTTCAGCGTCGGGCTACCAGGTAACCACCGCCTGTAACGGAACACAGGCTCTGGAAACCATGGAGCATCTGCCTTTTGATCTTGTCCTGACCGATGTCAAAATGCCCGGGCTGGACGGTCAGGAACTGCTTATGGAAATAAAGAGGACATGGCCGGGAGTTCCGGTAATGCTGCTTACAGCATATGGAAACATACCTGATGCGGTTAAGGCCATCCAGCTTGGTGCCGCCGATTATCTGACCAAGCCTTTTGACGGACAGGAGCTTGTTTCCGGAATCAAGGACCTGCTTGCCAGGACCTATCCCTCTGGAAACGGGGAGCTGGTTGAAGAATGCGGCATTGTCTGCGGAAAGAGTCCTTCCATGACCTCCCTCGTCCGGATGACGCGAAGAGTAGCCGGCAGCGATGTCTCGGTCTTGATTCAGGGAGAATCGGGTACCGGCAAGGAACTTGTGGCCAACGCCATTCACAGATGGAGCAGCCGCAGAAAAGGACCTTTCGTAGTCATTGATTGTGGATCGACTCAAACCACTCTTCTTGAGAGCGAGCTTTTCGGGCATGTAAAAGGGGCCTTTACTCATGCGGTCCAGGACAAGAAGGGTCTTATCGAGACCGCTCACAAGGGTACGCTGTTCTTTGATGAGATCGGAAATATCTCCCTGGAGATGCAGACCAGGCTTCTGCGCTTCCTGCAGGAAAGGACACTTAGAAGAGTAGGCGATACCCGCTCAATTGAGGTTGACTGCAGAATCCTGGCCGCGACCAATGCCAATCTGGGCGAAATGGTCAGATCAGGAGCATTCAGAGAAGATCTGTTCTACAGACTTAAGGTTGTCAGGCTGGAAGTTCCTGCTCTGCGCCAGCGCATCGAAGACCTGCCTCTTCTGACGGATTATTGTCTGAATATCTTAAAAAGCAGACACGATCTTGGTAATCTTGAATTAACGCCTGCTGCACTGGAAAAAATGCATGCACATGCCTGGCCTGGAAATGTAAGAGAGCTGTTCAATGTGCTGGAGGCGGGAGCGCTTCTCTGTCCGGACGGGCTGATCAAACCTGATGACCTTCAGCTTGAACATGGTTTTGCTGAAATTGAGCAGGACGATGAATCCTTTTCCCTGGATGAAAATGAAAAAAAGGCGGTAATCCGGGCGCTGGAAAAAACCGGCTGGGTGCAGAAGCGAGCCGCTGAAATACTTGGAATAAGCAGAAGAGCCATACATTACAAGATCCGCAAGCACAATATAGCCATTCCATCCCGGTGTTCAAACAAATGAGCAGTAAAATCTGAACGATTTGCCGAACATACATTTCAGCATGAGTCCGGCTCAGAGAAGACCGTACCTGTGCAGCTTGCGGTACAGGGTTCTGCGGGAAATGCCCAGGATTCTTGCAGCCTCGGTTTTTTTTCCTCCTGCCGTCTGCAGAGCGGACATAAGACTTTCCTGATCCACTTTTCCGGCACTGTCCTGGAGCCGGCTGGACTCTTGAATATCAAAAATTTCATCCGGCAGGTGTTCCGGCTCTATCAGCCCTCCGCTACAGAGCAGTGTTCCGTGTTCCAGGACATGCTCCAGCTCGCGCACGTTTCCAGGCCATGAGTGTTCGCGGAGCATGCGCATGGTTCTGGTGGAGACGCCGCGTATAGGCTTATCGAACTTCTCCGCGAAATGTCTGCAGAAGTGGTGGATGAGCAGGGGGATGTCCTCGCCACGCTCTCTCAGGCCGGGCGCCCGGATATGGATGACCTTGAGCCTGTAGTACAGATCCCTGCGAAAGCTGCCCTCTTCTATTTTTGCGGCCAGATCAGCGTTGGTCGCGGCTACTATGCGTACGTCCGCTCTGCGGGTCTTTGATTCCCCCACACGCTCATACTCCTTTTCCTGAAGGAAACGCAGAAGCTTGAGCTGAATACGCTCGGTAAGATCCCCGATCTCGTCCAGAAAAAGGGTCCCCCCTGCAGCCGCCTCCACCCGCCCGATCTTGTTGGCATAGGCCCCGGTGAAGGCCCCGCGTACATGACCGAAAAGTTCGCTGTCCAGGAGCTCCTCTGACAGGGTCAGACAGTTGACCTTGATCAGCGGGCCTTTGCCGCGCGGGCTTGCCGCGTGTAGGGCCTCGGCTATGAGTTCCTTGCCCGTGCCGGTTTCCCCGGTGATGAGCACAGTGGTGTCCACCCCGGCCACCTGCTGGAGCATGGCGTATATCTGCTGCATCTTACTGCTGCGCCCGATGATACCATGAAATGAATTTTTCCTGGTTGAACTCTCAAGCAGGTATTCATAGCGCTGTCTGCTTTCACGCAAATCCTCCTCAGCCTGCTTGCGCTCGGTGATGTCGATGGCTGCCTGAAGCCGGACCAGGCGCCCGTCAGTCCATCTTATGGCGATATCCTGACAGTCAAACCATCTCTTTGTTTTTGTATTCTGAAATTCCCAGCGATAAA
>SLAE01000185.1 GCA_007127015.1 Desulfonatronospira sp.
ACTTCCCAGCAGAAGTAACCGACAAGCTCGCTTTTTTCTTTACCCAGTCTTTTGCTCACGTTCCTGTTCACATCCTGGATCACTCCTCTTGTATCCAGAAGAAGCATATCTTCCTGCAGCTGATCGGTAACAGCCATGAACAGGGCTTGTTGTTGACTCAGGTTCAATCTGCATTTGTTGCTGACCTCGACCATGATCAGCATGCCGCACAGAAAAGAAGCAGCATTGTGGTCCAGAATGGAAATATGTTCAGGAACGGTCTTGCGCAGCTTTTTGATCATGTTCTGCTGATCCGTCAGCTCAATGATCAGATTGATTTCCGGATGGGCCTTGAGCATGCTCTGGCAACTGTCATAAACCTTAACCCCCAGGTCCATGGCTTTCTGAAGGCGCCTGTCCCTGGAGCCCGGCTGAGCTAGAGCTACAAGGTTAAGTTTTGGAAAAAATTCTTCCAGGTCAGGATTATCAGTGAGTTCCAGTATCGATCCGAATCCCGTTCCTGTGCCGATAATGCCGATATTGAAACCTTTCTCAACTTCTTCAAGAATGCACAGCTGATCCTCATGCAGGATGTCATTATCCACGCTCATCTCTTTCCTCACCGGCAGTGCCTGGTTTAGTCAAACATTCATCGGCTCTTAGAAAAATGAATCATGATTAAAGGCAAAGAAACATGATCGGCTCATTCAAAAACGTTTTCACATCAGCGACCTCTATCTGGACAAAGCACCCTCGCTGGCAAAAAATACGCTTCTTTCGCCGGTCAAGGGAGGATCCATGGTCGGATCCACAAATCTGTCTTCAGTAATCTGCATGTTGTAGCCGAAGGTAATGAAAGTCTCCTTCTCCGCTGAAATCCTTTCCGGTTTCAGGGAAAATTCAAACGGTATCCCCTGATCCGGATCGAGTTCAGTGGTCGGATACACTATTGAATTGCTGGCCAGCACACGACCCTGATCATCGCTTAAGTAGGCGGAAATTCTCAAATTGTGAATCCAGCTGCCCCAGTCAGGAATAACTTCCATTCTCGGAAAAGCCGTGCCCTGTAACTGATAGTTTCCATTGACGGCATTATTAACATAGACAAAATTCCAGAAGCGCATCTCAAGCTCTTCATTGCGGTCAAAACTAAGAGGGTTGTTTTCCAGATGCTTGACGCTCATGTAAGAACATCCGGACATTACCAGGGCCATAACAAACAAAGCAATCCATCTGAATCTCTTAACTCGCCCCATCACTAAATCCTCATCTAGACCTGCTTTCTGTTTACACTCTCAAACCAGCCGCATGTTCCTCTTTTCTTCCACTGCCCGTTAAAGGGGGACCCTGTACGATCATTTCGGCCAGGGTCAGGTTTACTTTGCTCATTTTGACAATTTTAGGGCCCACATAGCTTTGCTCCAGACGGGCAAGTTCATGATAAAAGCCGGTACGGTCCACTCTGGGGGGACTGTCCATAGATTCGGTTCTTTCCCTGCATCTGAAACATCCGGGAAAATTCAGGATTTGCCCCCGGGGAGTGGTGTGAGCGCTGGGCACCCCGTGAAGGCGGCAGATCATAAGTCGATGCCCGTAAAGCACGCACCGCCCGTCAAAATTTACAGGACACATGAACAGCGGATCATTTCCCTGGGTTTTTGAAGAGTTGATTTTATGTACATAATCATTGGCTTTATCGATTATTTTTCTGCGCAGATCCATACTGCATTCGTTCAGGCCCTGCCAGAAATAAGCCCACTCAACACGGGTGTGGTGCCTGAAAAAACTGTTGCAGCAGTTGTCCGGACAATCCCGGCAGCTGAGTCCGATTTCCCCGGCCACAACATTGTAGGCATCTTCCATCCGCTGATAAAGGCTTGCCAGGCGGACAAAAACAACTCTGGGCATAAGTTTCTTTATTTTTTGAGCCATTTTCTGATTGTCTCCGCGCTCTGCTGAACAGTCATCCGGTCTGTGTCCAGGCCGAAATCCGCGTATTTCTCATATAAAACACGCCGCTCGTCAAAAAGCTGTTCCAGACTGCAGCCGTTGTGGCGAACAAGGCCACGGGAGTCTGCGTTGTTTATCCTGCCGTAAATGGTCTGCACGCTTGCCTTGAGATAAATGACCGGACCCAGGTCCGCCAGATGCTTCATTCCCAGATGCCGGTAGACCACGCTGCCTCCGGTGGAGATTATAGTCCGGCGCAGATTTATGGACCTTACCAATTCCTCTTCGGCATTCAGAAAGGCATCCAGGCCGAGATGATCGAGAATTCCCTGCAGCGGCATGCCCCACCAGGCCTGGAGCAGATCATCGGTATCGACCCACGCGTAATTGATCCTGGAACAAAGAAGCCTGCCCATGGTCGTCTTTCCCGATCCGGGCATACCGATAAGCACCACGCAGTTTTTGTCCGTTGACCTGAATGATTTGAACATTTTGTACGTATGATTTTTATCTTTTTTTTCAATAATTATCAATTAAATGAATTCATGGCAAAAGGAAAGAGGTCTTTTATTCGCCTGTAAAATATTTCTGCAGGCCTCAGGGGTCGGGTTTAAAAATTAAAGAATCAGTAAAAACAATTAGTTGTGCTAGTGCTGGGGAATCTTTCAACTAAAAATATCTTGTATCCGGGAATTGACCAATGGTCCAGCTCAGCCTATATTTATCCTTTGGAAAAATTAGCTTCGCCAAGCATCAACTATTTTGACAAGGAAGACCCATGAGGGTGAACCCCCTGGAAATCATCAAGGAACATTCTCAGGCAGGGATCAGAGCCAGGGAACTTTTTTTCGACCGTAATGCGGACAGTCTGATCATGGTCGGCAAGGCCGTGGCTTCAAGCCTGTCCTCGGGCGGTAAGGCTCTTTTCTGCGGCAACGGAGGCAGTGCAGCCGACGCCCAGCATCTGGCTGCAGAATTCGTCAACCGTTTTCTACTGGAAAGACCTCCCCTGCCGGCTATCGCTCTGACCACTGACAGCTCTATTCTTACTGCAGTGAGCAACGACTATGACTTCAGCCAGGTCTTCAGCAAGCAGGTCAGCGCATTGGGCCGTCCCGGAGACATCCTGATAGGACTCTCCACATCCGGAGAAAGCGACAACGTCAATCAGGCCCTGAAGCAGGCCCGGTCCCAGGACATAATTACTGTCGGGCTTACAGGGCGCGAAGGCGGATCCATGCATGAGTACTGCAACCATCTTCTTATTGTGGAAGACGGTTTCACTCCTGTAATCCAGGAGGTCCACATTGCCGCCGGACATGTAATCTGCAGGCTTGTTGAGCATTACCTGTTTGAGGACCCCCTGGATTCAGCACCCGCCATAGGTTCTTAAAGAAGAGCTTGCGGACGTTTTCCATATAAATTAACAGATTTAATTTCAGGAGGAATATAAATGCCATTACATGAATTCGTATGTACCGACTGCGGTCGTGAATTTGAAGAACTCGTCTTTAAAGAGGAAGAAATCGTTTCCTGCCCTGAATGCGGCAGCAATAATGCCAGCAAACTGATGTCAGCGTGCAGGTTCAAGACCGGTGGTCCCATTGTACAGGGCAGCCCGTCATCCAGTGCGGTAACCTCAAGAGGTTCAAGCTGCAGCGGGTGCTCCGGGGGAAGCTGCTCCACCTGTTAAAATCCGAAATAAAAATCCAGGAAACCTTTCATGTCCTCTATCCTGATCAGAGAAGTGCTCCTCGATAACCAGCCGGTCGATGTCCTGATCCGGGACGGAAGGTTTGCAGAAATTGGTTCCATACCGGCACTTGAACATAAACCCGCCCAAGTGATTGATGGCCGAAATAAGGCCATTTTCCCCTCATTCATCAACTCCCATACCCATGCGGCAATGACCCTGCTGCGTGGGTATGCGGATGATCTTGAGCTTTATACCTGGCTTAACGACCATATCTGGCCCTTTGAATCCGGACTGACTTTTAATGACGTCTATATTGGTGCAAAGCTGGCCTGCCTGGAGATGATCAAAAGCGGAACCACGCTTTTCAGCGACATGTACTGGCATTTGCCGGCTACGGCCAAGGCCGTTTCCGAGATGGGCATTCGCGCGGCCTTGTCTTCAGTATTTATTGATTTCAATGACCCGGCAAAAGCCAAACAGTTCCGGTCCCGCACCAGAAAATTCTTTGCCGAGCATGAAAATAACGAAAGAATCATCTATACCCTGGGTCCTCACGGAGTTTACACCGTATCCGAAGAATCATTGACCTGGGTTGCTGAATTCGCCGGACAGAACGATATACTCATTCATATCCATGTTTCCGAAACCCGCAGGGAGGTGACGGACTGCCAGGAAAAACACGGGCTGCGACCCGTGGAATACCTGAAAAGCATAGGTTTTCTGGGTCCCAACGTCATAGCCTGCCACAGCATCTGGGTGAATGACATGGAAATGGACATTCTGGCTGAACACGGTGTCAAAGTGGTCCACAATCCGGTGTCGAACATGAAGCTGGGTTCAGGAGTCTTTCCATACAAAGAGATGTACAAACGGGGAATCTGCATCGGCCTTGGGACTGACGGCTGTTCATCCAACAATAACCTGGACATGCTCGAGGAAATGAAAGTGGCCGCCCTTATGGCCAAGCTGTCCAGTTATAACGGTCTGGTTCTGCCTTCTGGGGTTCTGGATCTTGTCGAGCAAAATTTTTCAAAGCGGATTAATCCGGACCTGACTTCGTTCACGGCAAGACAGGCTCTTGAGTGTGCTACTGAAAACGGCGCGCGCATATTCGGACTGGACATGGGCAGGATTGCACCCGGATTGCTGGCTGACTGCATTCTGGTTGATCTTGAGCATTACTCACTCATCCCCCGCCACGACCTGACATCCAACCTGGTTTATTCAGCATCGAGCGAATGCGTGGACACCACCATATGTAACGGACGCGTACTTATGCAGAACCGCAAAGTTCCCGGAGAAGAACAGATAATCGAGGAGATCAAGGATTGGGAGAAAAACCTGAAAAACAGGCCCTGATACTCATCTATACCGGTGAAGGCAAAGGCAAGACATCGGCTGCAATAGGCCAGGCAATAAGAGCTCTGGGAGCCGGACTGCGGGTTGGATTCGGTCAGTTCCTTAAGCGTGATTTTCAGGCCGGGGAACAGAAGGTTCTCAAGCAGCTTCTGCCCCCGGATATGTTTCTGGCCTCAGGAGCCGGCTTTTTTCTTGATGGAAGAGATCATGAGCGCCATCGGGCCAGGGCTCTTTCCCTGCTGGACTGGGCCATGGAAAAGCTTGAAGGCCGGGTGGATCTGCTGGTCTTAGATGAAGTTGTATACGCGCTGGGCAAGAACCTGATCACCCCGGAAGAACTAGCTAATCTGCTTGATCAGGCTCGTAAGACCAAGTCTCACCTGGTGTTAACCGGCAGAAACGTACCCGAATGGCTTGCTGACCAGGCTGATCTGATCTCCGATATCAGAGTGGTCAAACACCATTTTGAGCAGAACATACCCGCCCGAAAAGGCATTGAGTATTGAAGCAGCATCAATAAATATATCCTCACGCCCGGCCGACGTGCCGATGCCTGTTGCAGCTCCGTCCAGTTCAAAAAAACACAACATGGACTCAGGGCATCAATGGAGCATTGCTTATGCCCAGCCCGGGCTCATAACCGGCCATGAGGTTGGCGTTGGCTACCGCCTGACCTGAAGCGCCCCGGCACAGGTTGTCTATGCAGGAGACGATGATCAGCCTGTCAGTGCGTTTGTCCATTACAAAGCCAAGATCACAGAACATGCTTCCGCGCACCCATCTGGTTTCTGGAAAGACGTTTTCAGGAAGAACGCGCACCCATGGACTTTCCCGGTAGAACTCCTGATATGCGCTTCGCAGCTCATTAACATCCGCTCCCTCTTTCAGCCGCACGTAACAGGTGCTTAAAATCCCGCGATTCAGGGGTACCAGATGGGGGCTGAAAGTAATGAGGACTTCCTGACCTGCCGCCCTGGATAGTTCCTGCTCCATTTCGGGCGTATGCCTGTGCCTGCCCAGGCTGTAGCCCCGCAAGCTGTCCGCGACCTCACTGAACAAAGTTGCTGTCTTGGCGCTGCGGCCTGCGCCGCTGGCTCCGGATTTGCTGTCAATGATGATTTCCCGGACATCCAGAAGATTGTGGCGCAAACCGGGATATAGAGCCAGGATCACAGAAGTGGGATAGCATCCCGGATTAGCCACAAGTTCGGCCTGGGCAATCTCCTGAGCGTAGATCTCCGGCAGTCCGTATACTGAACTCTGAAGCAGATTCAGCTGAGTGTGTTCGACCTCGTACCAGTCCGTGTATACCTGGTCATTCCTGAGCCGGAAATCAGCACTCAAATCAACCACCTTGACCTTTCTGGACACAAAGTCCGCAGCCATGTCCATGGCCGTTTTGTGCGGCACAGCCAGAAAAACCAAGTCGCAGTCCCTGGAAATAAGTTCGGGATCGGGATAGATTACAGGCATCAAGCCTGCACAGGTGCCTCTAAAAAAAGGAAAAAGCTCCTGCAGGGCTCTGCCGGCATGGGAACGAGATGCTACCGAACCAAGTTCAAAACCCGGGTGTTCATTTAAAATGCGAACCAGTTCCATGCCCGCATAGCCGGTTACTCCCACCACTCCAACGTTCAACTTCTGCATAAAGCCCCCTGATCACAACCAGGCGGATCAAGCCTGGTAATACTTGATATTTGTCTCCATTATTAATGCTGCAGAGAAACTTTTTTTCCTGAACTATCCTGCGTTCCCGTCCCGGATCTGGTCCAGGATGACGGATCCGGAGATCTGGATTTTTATCCGGATTAATTTTTCCGGATTTACGGATTTGCGAAAATAAATATCGCTTTAGTGTCAAAAATATCTATTTATTAATAGTAAAGAACTTTCAATTATGTCAACTGATAAGACAATTCCCACGTAGAATCACAATTTGTGCATTGACTTATATCGATTCTGATGAGTATATGCCTGAGTTCAATGCGTGATCTTCAGGAGCAGGATTTGCCGCGCGTGTCCTGCTGATCTGATGTTTAAATCTTAACAAAAGGAGCATGATCATGAAACTGCCATCATTAATTTTTGCAATTTTTTTAAGCTGTTTTCTCGTCTTCGGCACTTTAGGCTGCAGCGAAGAACATTATTCAGTTCAAACCGAAATGACAGAAGATCTGTCCCCGCGGGCTATTGATCCGGTTGAGCCGCACCCTGTTTTGCCCGATTCCGCATTCCCGGACAATAACTGATAACTGATGGTTGCTTAAACCATCAGCCGCATAATTCGGCCGTTTCGCCGAACTGCTGGGTTAAGCTGATCCTGACCTGTAAGCCGGCATGAACATCCTGCAGATAAATACTGAAAAAACCTGGCGCGGAGGCGAACGGCAAACCCTTTTGACCATGCAGGGCCTGAGCCTGGAAGGTTATCCCAGCAGTCTTTTATGCCTGGAAGGCTATCCTCTGGCCAGAAAGGCCAGGGAGCTTTCCCTGCCGGTCATCGGCGTCAAGGGCCAACTGGGGGCTTACAGATATCTGCTCACCAGGGG
>SLAE01000122.1 GCA_007127015.1 Desulfonatronospira sp.
ATAGGTGTAGGCGTTACCTCCAGGCTGGCTGTACAGGATTATATTCAAAGCCGCGCGCTAATGGCGCTGGAAGTGAAAAATTTCAACATGAAACGGGAATTTTTTCTGCTGAAGCACAAGCGCAGAACTCTTTTCATGTGTGCAACCATTCTGATGCAGCATATTCAGAGACACATGAGCAGTTAAATCCGGGCGCAAACAACAGGTACTGTCCTTTCACCCGGACCCGCAGTCCACAGGTCATGTGATCCTTGCTGTTGCTTTACATTTCTTAACAATATAGTTCAGGTGTTATTCAATGCTGATGTGCACCCGGCCCGGGGAATAGCCCTTGAGTTCGGAGAGCATGCCCTGAATGGATTTGGAAATTATCCTCTCCACAAAAGGATTCATGGCCAGTTCCTGATCATTGACCCTGATTTTTATTCTGGAGTTGAGGGCCTGACAATCGTGGACAAGAGCTTTTCCAGAGACAATTTCTGCTCCGAGATCGCGGCAGGTGTTTCTTCCGCAGGCTCCGCAGTCAAGGCCGGGCAGAACAAAGCCTCTGGACTGGACGATGTCGGCAAGATCCTCAATGCTTGCTGCATGAGGCAGATAATGGGTCTTGATCTTGCCCCAGGTGGCAAGCGCAAGTCCGTTGTCCAAAGCCTCGGCGTCTGCCGGTTTTTTTAAAATCAATACTCTGGGCAGCCAGCCAAGCTGCTTGCCTCCCTCAACGAGCAGAATTCTTGATTTAAGTAAAGGTATCAGATCTGGAAGATACTTCTTCTCCCCCCAATGAAACATGGATTGTGAGCCGCTTAAACCAATCACTTCCTGAACAACTTCAGACATTCTGGAGGTATCTGTATCCGGGGCGTCAAAGCCGTGTTCAGAAAATTTTGCCGCTCCTACCTGAAGATCTCTTTTCTGGAGTTCTTTGGCCAGGTCCACAAGCAAACCTGTTTTGCCGCTTTTTTTAAATCCTACAATGGATAAGGCTTGAATCATAACTGGTTCCTTTTGACATTTATATTTTCTTGGACTAACTTTAAAGGGTTTGAAACTGTTCACCAATTCTTATCGCGTGCCGCGCTTCCGGCGCGCGTCTTTTTAAGGCCAGCGGGGGGTGCTTCCCTCTCCGGACTCTTGATTATCTAGAGGCTCAATACTTTCTGCCTGGATAGAAGATTCAAGCTCTGTTTAACAGTGCTTGTCCCGCGGATCGGATTTCACCTTGCGAGCGGACCAAAGAATTGTGGTGGGCCTCCTGGCAAACACTCGAAAACTGGCGAACAATTTTGACAATGTGGTGTATAGTTACAGAGTTTTTTCCAATGCAAAATGCTGAAATTTTGCATTGAAAGCAATCAATCTACTATTCGCAGCCTTGGTTGTCCAGCATAGCAGTTAAAGATAAACATGAACAAAATAAACAAAATCAAAGGTTTTTTTGATCTGTTTCCTCCTGAAAGCACTGCATATGTGTTTATGGAGGAAACTGCCCGGGAAGTGTTTTCCAGATATGCGTATACGGAAGTAAGAATTCCCATTCTGGAGCATACAGAGCTTTTTGCCCGTTCAATAGGCAAAGAAACAGATGTGGTCCAGAAGGAAATGTATACATTCGAGGATCGCAAAGGCAGAAGCCTTACTCTTCGTCCTGAGGCCACAGCGGGAGTTATCCGGGCATATATAGAAAGTCCTGAGGCAGGCTCAGGGGGTGTGAACCGTTTTTTTACCACTGGACCTATGTTCAGGTATGAGCGGCCGCAAAAAGGCCGAACCCGTCAGTTTCATCAGTTGAATGTGGAACTGCTCGGAGAGCATTCAGCTTTTGCTGATGGAGAAATTCTGCTCATGCTCTGGAGTTATCTGCAGAAATTGGGACTCAAAGAATTGAACATGCAGCTAAATTCTCTTGGATGCACGTCTTGCCGCCCTGATTTCGATGCCAAACTTAAAAATTTTTTAGCAATGTCTGAACAGGAAAACCTGTGTGTCGATTGCCAGCGCAGGGCCAGATCCAACCCGATGCGTGTGCTGGATTGCAAGGTCAAGGGCTGCGCGGCGGTTGCCTCCAGTGCGCCCAGAATACTTGACAGTCTTTGCAGAAACTGCCGGGATCATTTTGACACTGTACTTGCAGTGCTGGATATGACGGATATACGTTATGAGCTTAATCCCTATCTTGTCCGCGGACTTGATTATTATCAAAGAACAACGTTTGAAGTAATTTCTACAGATATCGGTGCTCAATCGGCAGTAGCCGGAGGAGGGCGCTATGACGGTCTGATCAGGGACCTTGGCGGTCCGGATATCCCCGGAATCGGTTTTGCCTGCGGCATGGAGAGGCTGGCCCTGCTGTTGCGAAGTATCCAGGAACGCCCGTTGGACTTTTATTTGGCCGTGCTGCATGAAGAGGCTATGGATACGGCCATGTTCATGGCTCAACGTCTGCGCGACAAAGGTTTCGAAGGCGAGATGGGATTTCAGATCAAAAGCTTAAAAAGTCAATTGCGCCTGGCCAACCGCAAGAAAGTCAAGACTTGTCTGCTGCTGGGCAGAGATGAACTGGAAAAAGGACAGATTCAGGTCAAGGACATGTCAACCGGAGTTCAGAGGGCTGTAAGTCAGGACGATGTTGAACAGGCCCTGGGGCTTAATCTGAAGACAAAAGCTGAAAGTTTTGTCCAGCATTGAAACGCATGTCCTTTGTCATAGTTAGGTGGATAATCAGAAAAAAAACAACTGTTCATACAACCTAGAGGATGCTTGCTAAATGGACGAAACCAGGAACAAGATACCGATAAAGCCGCTTGGATGGTGGGTCAGGTCACACGGATGCAATGAACTGCACCTTGAACATATAGAACTGGAAGTCTGCCTCATGGGCTGGGTTCAGTACCGCAGGGATCACGGCGGCCTGATCTTTATAGATCTAAGGGACAGAGACGGTCTGACCCAGGTGGTTTTCTCTCCTGAAGTCAATGTTGAAGCTCTGAAAGAGGCTCATGCCCTGCGCTCTGAGTACGTCATCGCCGTAAAGGGAATGGTGCGTGAAAGACCAAAGGATATGATCAACCCCAGTCTGAAAACCGGACATATTGAGGTGGCTGTCAAGGAATTCAGGCTTCTCAACCGCTCTGAAACTCCGCCGTTTTTAATTGAAGACCGGGTGGAAGTTACGGAAAATCTTCGTCTTAAATACCGTAATCTGGACCTGAGGCGTCCGTCAATGTCCAGAAACATCCGAATGCGCAGTCAGGCTGTGCATGCACTCAGAAATTTTCTGCACGAATCAGGCTTTGTCGAGGTGGAAACTCCTTTCCTGACCAGGAGCACTCCCGAAGGTGCCAGAGATTTCCTGGTTCCAAGCAGGCAGAATCCCGGATACTTTTACGCTCTTCCCCAGTCTTCACAGTTGTTCAAGCAGCTTTTGATGTGCGCGGGGGTGGATAAATACTACCAGGTAGTTAAATGTTTTCGAGATGAGGACTTGAGGGCGGATCGTCAGCCCGAATTCACGCAGGTGGATCTGGAGATGTCCTTTGTTGAGGAGGGCGGGGTCATGTCTGTTTCGGAAAACATGATTGCAGCTCTCTTCAGGGAAATTTCAGGAATCGAGCTGGAGACACCCTTCATGCGCCTGAACTATGATCAGGCCATTGCCGATTACGGGCTGGACCGTCCTGATGTGCGCTTTAAACTCAAGCTCAAGGATGTTACCGAGGTCGTTCGAGGTTCAGGATTCAATCTGTTTGCCAATGCCCAGCTGGTCAAGGCCTTGCGCGTCCCTGGAGGAAGCGAGCTCAGCAGGAAAGAAATTGATGATTATACAAATTTTGTAGGTATTTATGGAGCCAAGGGTCTGGCCTGGATAAAGATCAAGGATAACGAATGGCAAAGTCCAATTGCCAAATTTCTAAGCGATGAAGAACGCGCAGGCCTTTCCTCGGTGCTTGGTCTTGAACCTGGAGATATTGTCTTTTTTCAGGCGGCATCTCCTGATATAGTCAACAATGCCCTGGGTTATCTGCGCATCAAGCTGGGTGAAAGGTTCGGGCTCATTCCGGAAAATACTTTCGCGCCCCTGTGGATTATGGATTTTCCACTATTGGAATGGGACGAGGAAGAAAAGCGCTGGACAGCCAGACACCACCCGTTTACCGCTCCCAAGGATGGACATCTAGATCTTCTGGAGCATGAACCTGGTCTTGTGCTGGCCAGAGCCTATGATCTTGTGATCAACGGCTATGAAATCGGAGGCGGATCCATACGCAACCACACCAGGGAAGATCAGGAGAAAATGTTTGCCGCCCTTGGCATTGACAACGAGCAGGCCGGAAATGAATTCGGCTTTCTGCTTCAGGCTCTTGATTATGGCGCGCCTCCGCATGGAGGCATAGCTTTTGGACTTGACCGGCTGATCATGCTTATGGCCGGGGCCTCTTCCATAAGAGATGTAATCGCTTTTCCAAAGACCCAGAAGGCGGCTTGCCTGATGACAGACGCTCCGGCAACAGTTACCGGTAAACAGTTGAGGGAGCTGGGCATTCGACTGAGAGAGCAAGGCAAAATCCTGGATAATTGATATGACCAGAAAAGTGATTTCCTATCCAAATCCGGTCCTGCTGCGGCCGGCCAAGCCGGTGGAGCAAATAGATGAATTTATTTATGTCCTGGTCAAGGACATGACCAGACTGATGTACGAAAACAGAGGAATAGGCCTTGCAGCACCTCAGGTGGGAGAAAGTCTGCGTGTGGTCACAGTGGATCTCAGCGGGCCGGATAATCAGGAAGAACTGACGGTTTATATCAATCCTGAAATAATCCATGCCGAAGGAGAAGTCACTACTGAAGAGGGCTGCCTTAGTGTTATAGGGTATCAGTCCAGAGTAACCAGGTTTGAAAAGATTAAGATCAGTGCCAAGAACCTCGAAGGACAGGAAGTGGTTCAGGAAGGTGAAGGACTCTGGGCTATATGCCTGCAGCATGAAATCGATCATCTGAACGGCAGGTTGTTCATCGATCATATCAGCAGACTTAAAAGGGCCTTATACGAAAAAAAACTGAGCAAATGGCTGGATCCAAAAAAAGAATAATATTCATGGGCACACCGGAGTTTGCCCGGATCGTTCTGGAGTATGTGCTTGACTGGCCTCGGGGCGAGATCGTCGGTGTATATACACAGCCTGATCGTCCCAGTGGCCGGGGACGCAGTCTGAAGCCTTCTCCGGTTAAACAGCTGTCTATAGAAAAAGGATTGCCAGTACATCAGCCTGAAAATTTCAAGAATCGGGCAGAGGTGGAAAGATTAATGGCAGCTGAACCGGATTATCTGCTGGTTGCTGCTTATGGCCTTATTCTGCCTGAAGGTGTTCTCAAGACTGCTAAAGAGATGCCTCTTAACGTACATGCCTCGCTTCTGCCTCATTACCGGGGAGCTGCGCCCATCCAAAGAGCGATCATAAGCGGTGAAAAGCAGACCGGGATAAGCATAATGCGCCTTACCCCAGGGATGGACACAGGTCCGGTGCTGATGCGCAGGGCAGTGGATATATATGAAAGCGATACCGCACAGACCCTTCACGACAAGCTGGCCAGCATCGGAGGCGAGCTTCTGGTACAAGTCCTGGACAGCCTGCAGGAAGAGGACCTGCCTGCTGAAGAACAGGATCACGAGCTGGCCACATATGCCCCGAAACTGAGCAAAAAAGAGGCTATGATCAACTGGAACAGGCCTGCAGGAGAAGTTCATGACCTGATCCGGGGTATGTTCCCCTGGCCTGGAGCGTATTTTTTTTGGACTTCGCCTGAAGGTGAACCTATAAGAATAATTATCTATCCCGGAAAAATCGGAAACCAAACTCCTGAAGGAGTAAAACCCGGAGCCCTGACCGGTGTGGAGCAGGGATATCTTGGTATCGCCTGCCGGGACAGGATATATTTAACGCCCAGAGTCAAGCCTGAAAACAGCAAAGAAATGAGCGCCCAGGGTTTTTATTGCGGTTTTCTGCAGAAATGCAGATAATATCCAGGCCTTGAGCAGGAAACCAACACCTTTTTATTTATGTCCATCCAAGCGCATAATTCTCTGGAAAAAGAAATCGAAGACTCTCTGGAGACCAAAAAACGACTCTTTATCGGACTGATCACCGCCACCTCCATTTCCGTCTGCCTGATTCTGCTGGTCATCTGGCTTATTCCTTATGTGGGACTGCACAATATTCATCCATTGGCACCTTGGATACTGGGAGGAATTGTCGCTGTCGGGATCGGATTCGTCATCTGGGCCTCTCTGGGACTGATACTAAATATTCTGCTCAAACGTCCGGTCCTGTTTTCCAGGAATCTAAGGGGAATAAGCATTAAGCTTTTTCTGCCCCTGATGACCATTGTGGGCAGGCTCCTGAGCATTCCCAAGCAGAAAACAAGGGCGTCGTTCATAAAGGTGAATAACGAACTGGTCCTGTCCGAAAACCTCAAATATGCCCCGCACAAAATACTCATGCTCATGCCGCATTGTCTGCAGTACAGCCTGTGCAGCCGCAGACTGACCTACAATGTGTACAACTGCAAAAGATGCGGCGAGTGCAACATTGCCGGTCTTCTGGAACTCAGCGAGGATTACGGGGTGCATATGGCACTGGCGACAGGCGGGACCATAGCCCGCAGAATCGTGGTCAATATCCGGCCCAGACTGATTATTGCCGTAGCCTGCGAACGAGACTTGTCCAGCGGGATCCAGGATGCTTATCCTATTCCGGTCTATGGAGTGCTCAACGACCGGCCCCAGGGACCATGTCTGGACACCCGGGTGGCCCTGGAACATGTACGTCTCGCCCTGGACAAGTTTGTGGAGAAGAAATCCGTTGAAAACTGATTTCAGCTCAGGACTCAGCCGGAAAAGGGGTTGAGCCTGTGGCTTCCGTAAAAAACCCCCGCAGTCTGGCCCTTAGTGTGGTCATGGAGAGCCTCAAACCTGGCCGGGATCTGCAGATGGTCCTGGACAAGTCTATAGATCAGGAGCTTGATCCCCGGGATAAGGGTCTGATCACTGAACTGGCCTATGGATATCTGCGTTACAAGGAACGTCTGGACTTTGTGGTCCGCTCCTTTCTGAGCAATCCGGGCAGGCTGCCGGCAAAGCTTAAAATCCTTATTGGCCTGGCTGCTTACGAGGTTTTTTTTCTTCAACGGATTCCTGAATACGCCACTGTTTCCAGTGCCGTGAACCTGGCCCGCAAGGAATTCGGACCCAGAATGGCCTCTCTGGTCAATGCCGTGTTGCGCCAGGCCGCCGGAGTCAATTTTTTTGATCCAGGATTTTACAGGCGGGACAAACCCGACAAAGCAGTTTTCCTTTCCAGATTCTATTCCTGCCCCGAATGGATAGTGAGATTATGGATCAAGGATTATGGTACCAGCGTCTCGCTTAAATATCTGCGCCAAAGTCTGCAAAAGCCTCTGCCGGGCTTCAGAATCGCTCCTGG
>SLAE01000190.1 GCA_007127015.1 Desulfonatronospira sp.
GATCCAGGATTTTGAATATCTGGCGCTTGTAGGTCTCTGCGTTGTGCAGCACTTCTTCTCTGGTGAGTTTTTTTCTTGTTTCAGACTTTCCGGAAGGATCCCCGATCATCCCGGTGAAATCACCGATCAGAAAAAGAATTTTGTGCCCCAAATCCTGGAAATGTTTAAGCTTCTGGATAAGCACTGTATGCCCCAGATGCAGATCCGGAGCTGTGGGATCAAAGCCGGCTTTAACCCTTAATGGGATGTCCAGCCTGAGTTTATCCAGAAGTTCCTGTTCGCTTATGATTTCAAAGCTGCCGCGCCGGATTAGGGTCAAAGCTTCCTGCAGATCCAGACTCATTTCAGTACCAACTTATATGCTTGTAGTTCTTTAATGACCTTGCCGTAAGTGCGCCTTGCACTTGTTTGCCGCTGCTTACCTGGTCTTTTTGGCTGTGCGCAAGCCCACTTTCCGGGCAGCATTGATTCTGTGCATCTCGTGCGGGCTATTTAGCATATCCCACAGCCCTCTTCTCCCGAATTACAGTAACTTTGATCTGTCCCGGATAGGTCATGTTTTCCTCAATCCTTTGGGCGATTTCTTTACTCAACAGATGGGTTGCATCATCATCGATCTGGTCACAGTCGACCATGACCCGCAATTCCCGTCCGGCTTGGATGGCAAAGGAGCGATGAACGCCATTGAAACCGGTGGCGATTTTTTCCAGCTCTTCAAGGCGGTTGACATAATTTTCCAGAAGTTCCTTTCTGGCTCCCGGCCTTGCCCCTGAAAGGCTGTCCGCGGCCTGAACCAGGACAGCCAGTGTGGATTCAGGTGAAATGTCCTCGTGGTGTGCGGCTATGGCATGAATAATTTCTTTGGATTCACTGTATTTCTTGGCCAGGTCAGCGCCTATGAGCGCGTGTGGTCCCTCCACTTCATGGTCTACGGCTTTGCCCAGGTCATGCAGCAAACCGGCCCTTTTGGCCTTTTTCTGTTCCAGACCCAGTTCTGCAGCCATGATTCCGCATAAAAAGGCAACCTCTATGGAATGCTGCAGCACATTCTGTGAAAAACTGGTGCGATAATGCAGATGTCCGAGCAAGCGAATGAGTTCAGGATGAATTCCATGCACTCCGACATCGAATGTGGCCTGCTCCCCGATTTCCCTCAGCTTGACGTCCAGCTCTTTTTTGACTTTCTCCACAATATCCTCGATCCTGGCAGGATGAATGCGCCCGTCGCTTATCAGTCTTTCCAGGGACTGCTTGGCCACTTCTCTGCGCAGAGGGCTGTAGGCCGATAAAACCACGGTTTCCGGAGTATCGTCTATGATAAGATCAACTCCTGTGGCAGCTTCAATAGCCCGAATATTCCTTCCTTCCCTTCCGATTATTCTGCCCTTCATGTCTTCGCTCGGCAACTCCACAGTCGAGACTGTCTGTTCGGAGACATAATCACCTGCATAACGCTGAATGGATAAAGCCAGGACTTCCTTGGCTTTCTTTGCAGCGGTTTCCTGAGCTTCCATCTCTATCTGGCGTACCATTTTGGCTGCTTCATGTCTGGTTTTGCTTTCAATATCGGCCATCAGCCTGTCTCTGGCCTCCTCCCTGGAGAGTCGGGATATTTCTTCCAGCTTATTACTTTGTTCTTCAATCAGTTGCTGCAGATGCTCTTCTTTTTCTGTAAAAGAACGCTCCTGCTTGGACAGACGATTCTCCCATGCAACGACCTCGCTTTCCTTTTGCGTCACTTTTTCCAGTTTGTTCTCCAGACGCTCTTCTTTTTCCTGTAATCTCTGTTCCTGCTTTTTTAGTTCTTTTTCCCTTTCCCGGGCTTCATTCTCCAGTTCCTTTTTTTGTTTGAAAGCCTCATCCTTGGCCTGAAGCAGCAACTCCTTTTTTTGAGCTTGAGCCTCCTTGCGGGCCTCTTCCAGAATTCTGTCCGCCAGTTTCTGATTTTCAATTAATTTTTTATTGAAGAAAAATTTCTGGGCCGCAAATCCAGCTATGGCTCCCGCACCCAAGGCTATGATGGCGGTAATTATTACAGTGCCCCACATGGCTTACTCCTTAGTATAAAGATTCTGGTTGCTTCCAGAAAATATCTTCCGGATCAGATCGAGATTGAATTGCTTTGTTTATTGATGCTGCTTATCGATTCGACCATGTGTAAGTGGCGCGCTTTACACCCGAAGGGGGCAGAAGCACAACATTCAAAATGATCTTTGATGAAGGTTACAAATGCTTAAAAAAAGCATTTGCCGGTGCAGGAACAAAGGGATGGGCTGATAATTACCCCGGCAAGCCGTGTGGCAACTTATTTTGAACCTCGTTTATACAAGCGGGCGCTAAAGCAGATTCTTCAGGCTTCCCCGTACTCTGCGGGGCATGCACACCAAAACTGCGCAACAGCTCCCATGAGGTTAATGTTGGCTCAAAATAAATTATCTCCATCACGTACCTGCCAGGAAATTTATTAAACAATTTTTTCGAAAATTTACTTGTCTGCCCCAAGGCTATCTATTTTAAGCAAAAGTTCATCAACTCTGCCTTGTAAATCAACAAGCTTTTGATCTGTCTGCAGATAATCATCAGCCAAACTAAGGGCAAGAAAAACGAGCAGTCTTTCTTTGCTTAGTTTTCGTCCTCTTCCTTCCAGCGCGGCGAATCTTTTTTCCAAAATTGCCTTTGCCTGCTCGATCCTCTCCGGACTTGCGTCCGTCTTAAAATTCAAATCCAAATCCAGGATATTGATATTGTACTCTGGCATCAAAATGATGTTTCATCGTCAATTTTTTGCAGCAGCTCATCAACCTTGCCCAAAACAAAACTGTTCTTCTGCCTTTCTGCTTCCAGCTCCTGCCTTAAATTCTGGTTTTCCTGCTCAAGGTTGTATTTGATCTCCAAAAGCTTATCTACTTTTTCCGCAAGTTTTTCTATAGCTTCCATATTTACACAACTTATTCTTTTTTATTGGTTTTCAGAGGATTTTTACCTTCCATGTCTTTCTGCCTGGACCGGGCAATGCTCAAACTGCCCGGAGAAACATCGCGGGTTATGGTCGATCCCGCACCGATCATAGACTCTCTTTGTACCCGAACAGGGGCCACCAGGGCGGTATTGCTCCCGATAAACACCCTGTCTTCTATAATTGTTTTATGTTTGCATCGTCCGTCATAATTGCAGGTTATGGTGCCGGCTCCGATATTGACCGAGCAGCCCATTTGCGTATCACCGATGTACGAGAGATGGTTTATCTTACTTCCCGATCCGACAGTAGAATTCTTGATTTCAACAAAATTTCCGGCACTGGCCCCTTCATGCAATGTAGTTCCGGGTCTGAGCCTTGCGTACGGTCCGATCTTGACATTTTTGCCTATAACAGATTTTACAACGTGAGAAAAGGAAAAAACCTGTGCCTTGTCAATAAAGCTGTCTTCTATGAAGCAGTGCGATTTGATTTTACATTCAGATGCTATAGTACTTTTTCCAAAAATTTCTGCCGGTCCGGTAATTTCAGCACCAGGACTGATTTCAACTTCGGCTCCTATGCGCACGGAGTCCCTGGCCCTGATTATGACACCCTGTTCGATGAATCTGTCCACTATCCTTGCTCTGACCCATTCTTCCTGTCGCAGGAGCTCTCCGGAGGTATTGATACCCAGAAGCTCAGGACAGTTGCCGGCATTAAAGGCCACAACCTTTAAGCCTTTTTTCAGACCCAGCGCAATAAGCTGGGTAATATAGTACTCCTTCTGCTGGTTGTCTGCATCCAGCAGAAAAAGAATTTTTTCCACGGATGCGGTTTTGAACACGTATAAACCTGAATTAACCTCGTTTATTTCCGCAAAATGCCTGCCGGAAGCGATAAAATCCTTAGCCTCCACAACTGCCTCAGGCTCTCCGTCAGTTCCGCGCAGGACGCGCCCGTAGCTTCCGGGCTCCGGAAGAGTCAACGAAATAAAACCTATGTCAGCATCTTTTTTCTGCACCTGCTCCATAAGCATCTGGATGTGCAGGTCAGTAATCAAAGGTGTATCCCCGTTGATAACCACCAGCCAGTCGATATCCATTTCCTGCACAGCAGGCCAGGCCACCTGAAGAGCGTGTCCGGTACCCAGCTGCTGCTCCTGGTGTATCAGCAGAGAGTTCCATTCGTGCAGGGCAGTTTTGAGCTGATCAAAGCCATGACCTCCTATGACCATTGTTCTGGCTGCAAATATGCTGTTCAGCGTGTTCAGAAGATACCAGATCATGGGCTTATCCAGTAAGGGGTGCAGAACTTTGGGCAGAGATGAGTACATCCGCGTGCCCTTACCCGCAGCCAGTACAAGGACTCCGGCTTTCGCTGTATGATCAGATGCTTTATACCCGTTCATTTTCCGTAGTGTGTCGCTTATTTTTTAAGATCCGGCAATGCTCACGCTCAATATCTATAGTAATCCATGGCTTATGTCCACAAAAAAACCCCGCACCTGCTTTCTTCATCCGTTACCTTCTGTCGCTAAACGACCAGGCTGGAATTGTAGTAAAGCAGGAACGGGGCTTTATAACTATATAAAAAATATATGCTCACATACTGACAGTGCCTGAGGAGGTAGCCTCCTCTCTGGCTCTCATTCTCTGCATGGCTCTGGCCATCGCAGCCTTTGCTCGAATGTAGTCTATGCGTTCGCGTTCCTGCAGCAGCCTTTGCTCGGCTCTCTCCTTAGCCTTTCTGGCCCGTTCCAGGTTGATCTCTTCAGCTTTTTCCGCCACTTCCGCCAATACCGTTACCTTTGTCGGGGTAACCTCGGTAAAGCCGCCGGATACGAACACAAAATACTTGCGTCCGTCCTTTTTGTAAAAAAGGCTGCCTATGCTCAGGGCGGTCAGAAACGGGGTATGGTTGTGCAGCACTCCGAATTCGCCGCTGACTCCGGGAGCGCCGACATATTCCACATCTTCGCTTAATAGATTTCTGTCCGGGGTGACGATTTCCAATTTGATCAGATTAGCCATATTTTCACCTTGTATCTAGCAGACTGTTGAAAAAGTCCTTGGTTCAGGCTACCTCAACAAACAGGTCAATTTCTAAAAAAGAAATTTCTTGCTTCAGAACGCCTGCTCTGGCAGGCGTTCTGCCGGATAGCCTCGCCCTGCGCATGCAGGGCGAATCTTTATTGCTTAGTCTTCTTTGGCCTTTTCAAGGGCTTCGTCTATTGTGCCGACCATGTAGAATGCGCCCTCAGGGATATCATCATGCTTGCCGTCGATAATCTCTCTGAATCCGCGAATGGTGTCCTCAAGCTTGACGTAACGTCCGGAAACACCGGTAAATGTTTCAGCGACATGGAAAGGCTGAGACAGAAAACGCTGAATCTTTCTGGCCCTGGAAACAGTTATTTTGTCTTCGTCTGAAAGTTCGTCCATACCCAAAATGGCGATGATGTCCTGAAGATCCTTGTACTTCTGCAGAATCATCTGTACTTCTCTGGCTACGGCGTAATGATCGGCACTGATAACATTGGGATCAAGCACTGTGGACGTGGAGTCCAGCGGATCAACCGCGGGATAGATGCCTAGCTCGGCAATGGGTCTGGAAAGAACGATGGTCCCATCCAGGTGGGCAAAGGTTGTCGCCGGAGACGGGTCGGTCAAGTCATCAGCAGGCACATAAATGGCCTGGACCGAGGTAATGGAACCCTTGTCCGTGGAGGTGATGCGTTCCTGCAGGGCTCCCAGATCCGTAGACAGCGTCGGCTGATAACCTACCGCTGAAGGCATGCGTCCCAGCAGAGCGGAAACCTCAGTACCTGCCTGGGTAAAGCGGAATATGTTGTCAATAAAGAGCAGAACGTCCTGGTTTTCTTCGTCACGGTAGTATTCAGCAGCTGTGAGCGCGGTTAGTCCAACTCTCGCCCGGGCTCCGGGAGGCTCGTTCATCTGGCCATAAATAAGGGCCGCCTTGTCGATAACTCCGGCGGCGATCATTTCATGGTAGAGGTCGTTGCCTTCGCGGGTTCTTTCACCTACTCCGGCGAACACGGAAATACCGCCGTGCTGCTTGGCGATGTTGTTGATCATTTCCATGAGCACGACGGTTTTGCCTACTCCGGCGCCTCCGAACATGCCCATCTTTCCGCCCTTGGGAAAAGGAATCATCAGGTCGATGACCTTGACCCCTGTTTCCAGGATTTCGATGCTGGTGCTCTGCTCCACGAATGAGGGAGCCGGACGGTGAATGGGGTAAAATTTATCCGCTTTGATCGGGCCCTGCTCATCCACCGGGCGGCCGACTACGTTCATGATTCTCCCCAGGGTAGGTTTGCCCACTGGCACCTTGATCGCGTCACCGGTATCCTTGCCGTCCATGCCCCGGACAAGGCCGTCTGTTGCGTCCATGGCAATGCAGCGGACCACATTGTTGCCCAGATGCTGGGCAACTTCGACCACCAGATTGTCTTTTTCGTCTGAAATGGTCGGATTGGTGATATATATGGCGTTCATTATCCTGGGCAGCTTGCCTTCCGGAAACTCCAGGTCCACAACAGGCCCGATTACCTGTACAATTTTTCCAATGTTTTGTTCACTCATGTTTTATGCCCCCTAATTATCCTTGTTTCAATGCTTCGGCGCCGCCGACAATATCCATCAGTTCGGTAGTTATGGCCGCTTGTCTGGCCTTGTTAAAAGCCAGTGTCAACTGGTCCACCATGTCGTCGCAGTTTCTTGTAGCGTTGTCCATGGCCGTCATCCTGGCAGCGTGCTCGCTGCAGGATGTGTCCAGAAGGCCACGGTAAACCTGGACCTTAATGTAACTTGGTAAAATTTCAGCCAGGAGGCCCTCGACAGAAGGTTCAAAGAGATACTCGCTCTGAGGGCCTTCGGACACTTTTTCCTCGGCTTCTTTTCTCTCGGCCTGTTCAACCGGCAGGACCTGTGATGTTCTGGGTTCCTGCTTTACGATGGAAATAAACTCGCCAAAGATCAGGTGCACTTCGTCAAGTTCCTGCTCCAGGTAGCTGTTGATGACTCTGGTGCCGATCTCGTTGGCCAGCTGGAAATCAAAACTGCCCATTACGTCCGGATAGGCCTCCAGCAGTTCAAAGTTTCTTTTTCGAAGAAAATCTCTGCCTTTTTTCCCTGCAGCAATGCACTTGACCTGCTTGCCTTCATCCTGCTTGGCCCTGGCCAAGTTAAGAGCCGCCTGGCAGAGATTGACGTTAAAGCTGCCGCAAAGACCTTTGTCTGAGGTGACCAGTATCAAGCCCACGTTTTTGACTTCCTCGCGCTTTTCCAGAAGGGGATGTATGCCCGGATCAACCCTTGAGGAAAGATCGGAGAGGATTTCAAAGTACTTCTCAGCGTAAGGCCTGAAGCGCTCTATACGCTGCTGGGCGCCTCTCAGCTTGGCCGAGGCCACCATGTTCATGGCCTTGGTGATCTGCTTGGTCTTTTTGACCGCGCCGATTTTTCGTTGGATATCCCTGA
>SLAE01000072.1 GCA_007127015.1 Desulfonatronospira sp.
TAGTTATCGAAGTTGCTGATGTTTGAATCCGTAATACATATCCAGCCACACGAGAACCGGTGCTTGATTTGGAAAAGCCACAGCCGGAACAGAATGCTGAAGGGGAGGAAGATGCAGGTTTTTCATATTTATGCACTGACAGCGGTACTGATATTCAGCATGGGAGTTTTGGGACTGGTCGCTCATGCCCACCTGCTGCGCAAAATTGTCGCTTTAAATGTCATGGCCGGAGGCACTTTTCTGTTTTTTATCAGTATTGCCAACCTGAACCCTGAGGCTGTCGATCCTGTACCTCAAGCCATGGTCTTGACAGGCATTGTTGTGGCTATAAGCGCTACTGCCTTTGCTCTTTGCCTGGTCCGGCTCATTTATGAAAAAACAGGAACCGCGGAGCTTGACGACGCTGGAAACTGTGAGGAATGATCGTGGAATCAGGGATGATTCTTTTGCCTTTTGCGGGAGCCGTAGCCTGCTTTCTTGTCTCAGGCAGAACAAGGATTCTTGCAGCCCTGACAGCGTCGCTTTTCACCTCTGCCGCTGCAGCTGCAACGGTTCTTCAGGTCTTTACTCATGAAGAAATGCGGATTCCTCTCGGCGGCTGGCCTCAGCCTCTGGGCATCCAGCTTCATATTGACGGTCTGAGTGTGGTTTTTTTGCTTATGAGCGCTGTTGTGGGGCTTATGGTCAGCATATACAGCTCAGTTTTCTTTGCCCGTCAGACTGAAGAACGCCACTTCTGGCCTTTGTGGCTTTTATTATGGGCCGGCCTGAACAGCCTGTTCATGGTTTCAGATATCTTCAACGCCTACGTGGTCCTAGAACTTGTCACCATTTGCGCTGCCGCGCTTGCTGTTCTTTCAGGAAAGGTCGAATCTCTTAAAGCCGGCCTGCGCTACTTCCTGATAGCCATGGCCGGATCCCTTGCCTTCTTGCTTGGAGTCGGGTTTTTGTATGCAGAAACGGGAATGCTGGACATGTTCGCCCTGGGCGAAGAAGTAACCGGCAGCCTTCCCCTGGCTGTGTCCTTCGGTTTGATGACCGCCGGTCTGGCCATGAAAACCGCCCTGCTGCCCTTCCATTTCTGGCTCCCACCGGCTCACGGAGAGGCCCTGGCTCCTGTCAGCGCGGTTCTTTCCGCACTGGTGATTAAAGCTTCCTTCTACCTGCTGCTCAGGCTCTGGGCGGGAGTTTTCGAGCCAGCGATATCTGTTTACGCAGCTCAGACCATTGGATTTCTTGGTATGGCCGCGGTGCTCTGGGGCTCATATCAGGCCGTGATCCAGAGCAGGTTGAAGCTGGTTATTGCCTACTCCAGTGTAGGTCAGATCGGGTATCTTTTCCTTCTTTTTCCTCTGGTTTTTGCCGTTCAGGAAACCACCTGGGCCGCTCAGGCCTGGACAGGTGGAGTGTACCATGCTGTTTCTCATGCTCTGGCCAAAGCGGCAATGTTTATGGCCGCCGGAAACCTGATAATAGCCACCGGAAATGACCGTATAGATTACATGCGCAATGTTGTCGGCAGTCTGCCTTTGACCACCATGTCTCTGGGCCTGGCAGGCATCAGTCTTATGGGCCTGCCGCCAAGCGGAGGTTTTGTGGCCAAATGGATGCTCATGAAGGCCGTTTTCGCCAGCGGACAATGGTGGTGGGTCATTGCTCTGGTTTTTGGAGGGTTGCTTACCGCCGCTTATGTCTTTCGCATCCTGGGCCATGCTTTTGAGTCGGGCGACAGGAGAAAACCCATGCGACCGGTTCCTTTGATTCTGGAAACAGTGCCTCTGATCCTGGCCCTGGGCTCAATACTTATAGGCTTCCGGGCTGAAGAGGTCATCTTTTTGCTGGAAGAGCGAATGCTTTGGGAAATCCCCGGAGGCAACAGCCCATGAACCTGAATTTCTGGCTGCCTGTCCTGGTCCTTTGCAGCTCTCTTGCCACCGGGCTGATCATCTTCTTTCTAAAGGAGAAGCAAAGCGCTCTTCGTACCTCTCTTAACCTGATCGGAGCCTCCTTCAAGGTGGTTGCTGTCCACTATATGGCCTACAGGCTTCTGGTGCTGGGCGAGATCCATGAAGCCAGCTTCAGCATGGGACTTGGTTTTGATTTTCTCTTAAGAGTGGATTTTCTGTCTCTCATGTTTCTGGCTCTGTCCAGCAATCTCTGGCTGGTAACCACTCTGTACGCGGTAGGATATCTGGAGGGCTCAGCCAATCGCAGCCGCTTTTTCGGCTTTTTCAGTCTATGTGTCGCCGCCAGCACAGGCATTGCTCTGGCAGGCAATCTGATCACATTTTTTATCTTTTATGAATTTCTGACTTTGACCACCTATCCACTGGTGATCCACAGGGAATCCACAGCAGCTCTTGAGGCCGGTCGAAACTATCTATGGTACACCATATCAGGCGGCTCCGTTCTTTTTGTGGGCATCGTCTGGCTGCATGTGTTAACAGGCCCGTTCAATTTTACTGATACCGGAGTATTGGAAGCCCTCGGCTCTGACAGACATTTAACATTGATCTTCATTTTTGCTTTGCTCATCATGGGCCTGGGAGTCAAGGCCGCTTTGGTTCCACTGCATGGCTGGCTTCCTGTGGCAATGATCGCTCCTGCTCCGGTCTCGGCTCTTCTTCATGCTGTCGCGGTTGTCAAGGCAGGCGCCTTCGGCATCGTCCGGGTGGTCTTTGACGTTTACGGGCAGCATTTTGCCGGTTATCTTGGCCTGCTGGAGCCGCTTGCTCTGGTTGCCACAATCACCATTATCTTTGGATCAGTCAGGGCACTGATGCAGACCGACCTGAAAAAACGCCTGGCCTATTCCACGGTCAGTCAGGTATCCTACATCACTCTTGGAGCAGCACTGCTTGCCCCTTTTTCCACGGTTGCCGCCATTGTCCATCTGGCTCACCAGGGCATCATGAAAATCACTCTTTTTTTCTGTGCCGGAAACATTGCTGAAACCCTGGGGCTGCACAAGATCCGGGAGCTGGATGGTGTTGGAAGGCGCATGCCTCTCACCTCTGTCATGTTCACAGTCGCGGCTTTCGGTATGATCGGCGTCCCGCCTGTGGCAGGTTTTATCAGCAAATGGTATCTCGGTCTCGGGGGGCTTGAAGCCGGGCAGAACTGGGTCATCGGTGTGCTCATGCTCAGCAGCCTGTTAAATGCCGCATACTTTTTACCGATAGTTCATTCTTTATGGTTTAAAAAACCGGAAATACCCTGGAAGGAATTACGCAAGAGCCGTCTGGAAGCCCCCTGGACACTTCTATTGCCCGCACTGGTCACTGCAGTCATGTCTGTACTGGCCTGCCTCTGGGCGGACTGGATCTGGAGCCCGCTTGGGGTGGCCAGACAAATTGCCGCCGGAATGGGGGTGTATCCATGACCTGGCTCTTTGTTGTCTTTTTTCCCCTGATTCTTGCTGCTGTCGTGCCGGTTTTGAAAAAAAGGAATTTCTCAGGCTCCCTTGCCGGGGCCTTGGGGCCTCTGCCAGCTCTGGTGCTTGTTTTGTCCGGAGCGGAACCAGGGACATATCACCTGGAAAGTTTTTTGCTGGGATTGCATCTGGGATTTGAAGAGTATGGACGACTATTTCTGCTGCTCACCGCCCTGGTCTGGACCTGTGCCGGAATTTACGGCGTGTGGTACAGATCAGCAGACTATAACCCGAATAATTTCACCATTTTCTTTCTGACATGCATGTGCGGCAATCTCGGGCTTGCAATTGCACAGGACGCGGTCAGCTTCTATGCTTTTTTCGCGCTTATGACTTTTTCCGGATATCTACTGGTGGTGCACCACAGCACCCCGAAGGCCTGGAAGGCTGGAAAGATCTATCTGATCATGGCCGTACTGGGTGAAGGCGCGGTGGTTGCCGGCATGATGATAGGAGTACACACGGCACAGAGCACAGTATTCTCTGAAATAGCTCCTGTCACAGCCACGCTGTCCTGGCATCATCCTCTCTTCTGGTTTTTATTAATAGGTTTCGGCATAAAAGCCGGAGTACTGGGGCTTCATTTCTGGCTGCCCCTGGCCCATCCGGCCGCTCCCGTCCCTGCCAGCGCAGTGCTTAGCGGAGCCATGATCAAAGCAGGTCTTCTGGGTCTGATGCATTTTTTTCCTCTGGGGCTTGTTTCCTTTTCCTTCTGGGGAAGTGTATTCATAGGTCTTGGGCTGGGCGGCGCCTTTTTTGGAGTTCTGGCCGGACTGCTGGAAAAAGAGCCCAAGACTATTCTTGCCTATTCCAGCATAAGCCAGATAGGACTTATGCTTTTTTTATGCGGAATAGGAATTATTGAAGCACAACTCTGGATAATCGGCTTGCCTGTTTTGTTCTTGTTCATTATTCATCACGGATTGGCAAAGGCGGTTCTTTTTCTGGGAGTGGACGCGGCCGGATACGTTAAAAAAAGCCGCGGATCATTTTATCTTTTGCTTGCGGGACTGGTTCTGCCGGCCATAACCCTGGCCGGAGCGCCGTTTACTTCGGGATCGTGGATCAAATATCTGCTCAAGGATATGGTTGAACTGAGCCCGGGGGCTTTATGGATCAATATTTTGCTTTCCCTGTCCTCCCTTGGCACCGCCATGCTCATGGCCCATTTTTTAAGCCGAATGCATATGAAAATTGCAGATAAATCTCTTTATCGACCCGGACTGCTTTTTTTCTGGCTGGGTATGGCGGCTGCAGGAGTGAGTCTGCCGTTGATCTTGGGTCTTTTCTATCTTGATGTCCCCGCCATAGCCTGGATTGAACCCCTTATCATCTGGAGCAGCCTGTGGCCGGTTGTTTTTGGCGCGTTTGTCTATTTTTTCTTCATTCTGAAAAAACCGTTACTTGGCAGACAGGCAGCTGAAAACTGGCCTGACACGGTCACTCAGATGGAAAAAGCCTGGCAGAAATTTTATCCCAGGTGGGAAAAAAGCAATCTATGTGATCCCAGTTGCGGCCAGATCAATTTTGTATATCTGGCGGACCGGCTGATTTTCGGACCGGCGGGACTGAAAGTGACCTGTATGATTGAGACCTTGTTCAGACAATGGTTTGTTGCGGGTCTGGTATTTGTTATATTGATTCTTCTTTTTATCCTGATGGGCTCTTTAAGGTTATCATGAACCGGGAAAAAAATAATCAGACATTCAGAAACAGCGCAGAACCAGGCAAACCCGGGACTCCCAGTGGGAAAGGGTGGCTGTGGCGCGGCATGTCAAGGTTTCCCGTCCGCTTGCTAATTTTTGCGATTCTTTGGTGGGGGCTGGCAGGAGGAAGCTTAAAGGACTGGCCGGCAGCCATATTTTTTTCCGGACTGGCAGCGCTCCTCAGTATTATCCTTGTTCCTTCCAAACAGTTGAGATTAAAAGCTCTTCTGGGATTTATGCCCTTTTTTTTCCGGCTGTCCTTAATGGGAGGTATTGACGTGACCACAAGAGCCATGAAACCGGACATGCCTTTAAAGACAGGAACAATCACCTATCCGGTAACCCTTAAACATCCTGCGGCCAGGGTGTTCTTTATCTGGGTGGTCAGCCTTCTACCCGGTACTGCCGCGGCTCAACTGATGAACCAGAGCCTTCGCCTGCATGTCCTGGATATGAACCAGTCTCATCACGAGAGGCTGCGCGAGCTTGAACAGCGTCTTGACGCCATCTTTCCCGAGGTATAATATTTTAACACTAAGAGCAGGATTATCCCAGCCAGTAATCCTCTTCTTCGGAACCCGGCGCTGCTGATCTTCCTCGCTCTCTCTGCCTGGCAAGCTCCAGTGCAGTATTGGTTTTGTTGATAGCCTGCTGGATTTTTTCTCTTAACTCCTTATCATTGGTCTGCTGTTCTTTTAAAGCTTCATAAAGACTGTCCATAGCCTTCTGCAGATGGGTCTTTTCTCTTGGCATATTCATCCTTTTTTAGCTCAAACGGTGTACAGGTCTTGAAGGGCCTTTTCGAAAAATCTTAGCTGTTCAGGTTTGAAAAGAACAAAACGAACCTTCTTTATCTGCCTCAGTTTCGGAGCTTCATCAGCTATAGTATTTAAGGCCACTTGTGCTGCTCTGTCCATAGGAAAACCAAAAGCTCCCGCTGAAATTGCCGGAAAAGCAATGGAATCGATACGATGGTCTTCAGCCAGCCTGAGGGCGTTGCGGTAACATCTGGCCAGCAGTTCATCTTCAGGTTTATCCACCCCGTAAACAGGGCCCAGACAATGAAGTACATAGCGGTTGGGCAGGTTGTGACCTCCTGTAAGCACCACTTCGCCCGGCCTGACAGGTGCCAGCGGACGGCATTCATCATACAGCCCCGGACCCGCCTTAATGTGAAGGGCACCGGCCACCCCTCCTCCAGGCATAAGCTGAGCATTGGCTGCGTTGACCACAGCCGTGATGCCCTCCTGTGAAGCTATATCGCCCAGTATACATTCAATGATCAAATCGTTTTTTTTCTTTTGCATAACTCATTCCTCCTGTTGATCATCTTCAGCTTACCTTCCCGGTTAACAATATTTTGATTTTTTTTCCATGCCTGCCGGGACACAAATTCCTTAACATGCATTTTTTTCTCACACCCGGTAAAATTTATTTTTTGTAGCCTGCTAGTCCAGCATCCGGCACCTGCTTGCAATCCTGCCGGCACATGTAAAGTTTAACATTTGTTAAAAGTAGGTTCCGGACAATGACATTTTTGAGCTGTGACATATGGCAATAACAAGTCTTTTATTTTTTTTAAACTTTTCCCGGCTTGACCGGAATGACCAGATACCCTAATAAATATTTTAGAGTGCATTTTACAAAAGATTTCTTCGGCTGCATTATTAACCGAAGAGATTGATAAATAATCCCGCACCTGCTTAATTTTCGCAACTGCCTGGAACACCAGCAGGCAGCGCACCGGATTTATAGTGGGTACGGGATTAAGTTGTTTTAAACGCTTAAACAAGAGAAAGAAAAGATGAACAACAGCATCCCCATTTCCCAGGAAGGCTTTGCCAGAATCAAAAAAGACCTGGAAAAGCTTCAGGCTGAACGCCCTGAAGTAATTCAGGCCATAAAAGAAGCACGAGAAGAAGGAGACCTCAAGGAAAACGCCGGCTATGACGCTGCACGTGAACGTCAGGGGCTGCTGGAAGCCAAGATTGCTTTCATCACCTCTCGCATGCCCATGTTCAACGTCATAGACCTGAACACTATGGACGGAGAAAAAGTCTGCTTTGGAGCAACGGTAAAGATTGAAAACATTGATACCGGGGAAATTAAGAAGTTTACCCTGCTTGGACCTGATGAGACTGATTATGTGCCTGAAGCGCTCTCTGTTTTTTCACCTCTGGCCAGAGCGCTCATGGGCAAAGAAGCGGGTGAAGAAGTCGTGGTCCACGCGCCCAAGGGCAAGATTGAATATGAAATACTGGAAATCGAGTTTCACGGTTCAAATATTTATGAAAACGTTTGA
>SLAE01000085.1 GCA_007127015.1 Desulfonatronospira sp.
AAGAACAACGATTACGCAATGGCTGCTTAGAGCGGCCACGTTTCCCTTCGCTGATGCCTGATAAGCGAAATGGAAGCGACGACCCCCCATCAGGCTGGCTCTTTAGGCCCTGTCCCAAGGCTTAAAGAGCGAGAAAAATTTGGGACTGGTTTTCAGGACGCCTGTCCGGAGGCACTCCTGAAAACGAGAATAAAATCCGGACTAAGCCTGTAGAAGCCTTGTGCTGAACATTTCCGGACGCGGGTTCGATTCCCGCCGCCTCCACCAATATCCCTTCCCCGCCTGTCCCTGCAGTCCAAAAAGCAATTAATTAAAAGTCATTTCCTCAATTTCAAACTTGATCAAGTTCATTTAAAACTATCCTGAATCAGTAACAACAGGTTTCGAAATCCCGCACTTACTTTCTTGATGCTTCGGTCATCCACCTCGCCTGTTTCTTATACGAATTATCTGTATTTGTGGACAATTTCCTGGGGTTAAGTCGTTTACCCGAAATAATGCGATCTGCGATGACTGGCATGCAGATCAACTGTGGAATCTGGCAGGAATATTTAGCAAGCGAATATTTAGCAAGAATGGCCATAAATGGCTTGTTGAGAGACTTTACAAAAGATGAAAAGGGAAAGATGTGCGATGAGTTGTGAGAGATATGGTGCCGGGGGAGAGACTCGAACTCTCATGGGGTCGCCCCCGCGGGATTTTGAGTCCCGTGCGTCTACCAATTCCACCACCCCGGCATGTATCTGTTCATATAATTCATGCCTGATTCAGTCAATATCTTTTTGGCCGCCTGGAAAAGGGAAACTCTTTGACCGGGCCAAATTGCTGTGGCATGATTATTCATTATTCAAACAGGGATTTCCCCAAACCAAAGGGAGTCTTCATGCTCAATGAAAAATTCTTAAACGATCTCGAACGCTATATTAAATCAGGTGAACTTGAGGAAGATTTCGAACACTCCTCAGATGACAGGCGCCTTGAGATTCTGGATTATCTGGAGAGGCTCATGGATCTGGCTGAGATTGCGAATGAAACAGCTACCAGACTCATCTTCAAGAATACCGGACTGGGACAGATGTTTGGTTCCGGTGAGAACAATGAGTCCAAATAGTCAATTCGAGGTATGCTGAGTGTCTTTTTTATTTGACCTGCACGTTCACACCCAGATCTCCTCGTGCAGCAATCTGACCATAAGGGACATCCTGGAAAAATCCAGGTCTTTGGGTTTAAATGGAGTATGCATAACCGACCACAACACGATGCAGGCCGGAAATCACGTCCGGGAAGGAATCCAGGATGACGGGCTGTGTGTGCTCATCGGGCAGGAATGTTCCACCCTGGATGGCCACTTTCTTGTTTTCGGAGCGGTCAGGAAACTGCCGTCGTTCATGCCGGCAGTGGATGTGCTGCGCATGGTCCAGGACATGGGCGCGGTGGCTGTTGCCGCACATCCTTTCCGGGCTATGCAGGAAATCGACGAAAGACTGGCTGAAGCAGGTCTTATTGAATACGCGGAAGGCATAAACGGGGGCAACACCAGCCGGGAAAACGCGTTAGCCAAAGCCTGGCAAGATAAATATCAAATACCTCTTACAGGAGGAAGCGACGCTCATCACCTGAGTGATCTGGGCAGAGCAGTCACCCGCTTCTTTGAACCCATCCATTCAGGTGAAGATTTGATCAAAGCGTTTAAAAGCAAGAGATTTGAACCCTGTTACAATCCTTTTTCCGGATCTTACAGGCATTGGCTGGAAGCTCTTAGGCTGTAGCCGAGGGTGTGAGCAGGCTTAAGAAGAAGAAAAGGCGCCCTGAAGCGCCCGTTGATACTCAAAAATCAGCAGGCCGGTACCGGTTCAGGCTGAGGCAGTCTCTCTGGTACGGGAACATTAAACATGTGCCCCTGCTTATCAAACTCAACCCGGCTCAGATAATCGTCCTTATTTTTATCCAGAAAGCGCAGAAATGAGTTGTTGAAGGCATGGCCCGAGCAGTGCACGTCAAAAGCTCCCCAGACAGGCGTACCCATCAGAGCCATATCCCCCATAAAGTCCAGAATCTTGTGCCGGACCAGTTCATCGTTGAACCTGAGACCGTCGGGGTTGATCACCCCGTATTCGTCAAGTACCACCGCGTTGTTCAGCGATCCTCCAAGGGCCAGGCCCATGCTCTGCAGCTTCTCCACATCCTGAAGAAAGCCGAATGTCCTTGCTTTGGCCAGGGATTTGACAAACTGCTGAGGATCGTGCTCGAAACAGTAGGATTGTCTGCCGACCATTGGATGGGCAAAATCAATGGTGTAATTGATTTTAAGTCCATTATAAGGCTTTACTTTTATCCACCGCTCACCGCTCCTATACACCAGAGGCCTGTTGAAGCTGAGGATTCTCCTGGGCAGCCGCTGTCTTCGAAACCCAACGGAGCGCAGCAGAAAAACAAAGGTGGCGGCGCTTCCGTCCATAATGGGCAGCTCGTCCCCGTGCACCTCGATATAAAGATTGTCGATGCCCAGACCGGAGACTGCGGCCAGAAGATGCTCAACGGTTGAAATGGATGCTTCGCTGTTCCCGATAGTGGTAGCCAGATCAGTGGATATTACCTTGTGCGGACTGAGGTTGAATCTCCTGGAGCCGTCCGTTCCCCTGTGTACGAAGACCAGTCCGGTATCTTCCGCAGCAGGACGCAAGTGCAGACACACCCTCTCTCCTCCGTGCAAACCAATGCCAAAGCACCGAATATCCTTTTTGATAGTCTGCTGCCTCATTTCTTCCTCCTGCCCTGTTCTAGCAAAAATCATGCCGAAAACCCTTTCTTCATAACTAACTGCAATTCAAGGATTTTTATTGACGGGTCTTTGGTATTTCTGTGGTTTTTTTACAAAAATTGTAAATTTACAACACCAAAGCCTTATGTTTTAAGGATTGACGGCCATAATTATTCTGTCCCTTCCAGCCAGATCCTTATGTATTTTTATCTCCTGCCAGCCATAAAAGATGTCTTTGACCTCTTCAGCCTGACCGCAGCCTATTTCCAGAAGCAAAACACCTTTTCGGCGCAGTGCTCTGCGGGCGGTGATGCTCAGCCTGCGAATATGCCCAAGGCCATCAGCAGAAGACAGCAGCGACAGTTCAGGTTCAAAATCCCTGACTTCGCGTCCTGTCCGTCCATAATCATTCAGCGACAGATACGGAGGGTTGCATACGATCAGATCCAGACTTCCCGCCCTGAATCCTTCCCCCATATCTGAAGCAAAAAAAAGAATTTTTTCCTGCACCCCGTGCGTACAGGCATTTCTCCGGGCCAAATGCAGGGCTTTATAACTGATATCGCAGCCAAAACCCTGAAACAAGGGAAACCTGGCTGCAATGCATACAGACAGAACCCCGCTGCCTGTCCCAATATCTGCAAAAAAAGCCTTGTCTTCCGGACCAAAAATCATATCCACCAGATCAACAATCATTTCCGTTTCCGGTCTGGGTATAAGAACGTCCGCGCTGACCTGAAAATCGAGTCCAAAAAATTCTTTCCGGCCCAGGATGTAGGCAACCGGCTCACCTTTCGACCTGCGCCGGACGAGCTCGACAAAACGTCGGGACTTTTCAGGCCCGACAGGAGCATCCAAAACAATCAACAGTTTTTCCAGGGAACAATCAAGGACATGCGCCAGGAGCAGTCTGGCCGAAAGTGAGGGTGAATCCGCATTACTGCGGCGCAGCAGGTCAGCTCCCCATTCAAGTAAATCTGCCGGGGTCTTCACGATAAATAATGCCTGACGACCTGCAGGCCTGTACCTGTCAGGCCGGTATCCATGTCAAGGATCATGTTTATAAACTCATGAAATGGCGTGTACGGTGATCCTGCAGAATCAGGCGGCCTGCGCCTCCTGCAGGGCCTGAGCCTGGAAATGCTGAATCAAAGGGTCCAGGATCTCATCCATCTGGCCTTCCAGAACGGATTCAAGATTGTATGAAGTCAGGTTGACCCGGTGATCGGTTACCCTGCTCTGGGGAAAATTATAGGTGCGTATCCTTTCCGAACGGTCGCCTGAACCCACCTGCGCCCGGCGGTTTTCATCGAGTTCCTTTTTCTGTTCTTCCTCGCGGACCTTCAGCAGCCTGGAGCGCAAAACCTTCAGGGCCTTGGCTTTGTTTTTATGCTGTGATTTCTCATCCTGACAGGACACGACTATGCCTGTAGGCTCATGCGTCACCCTGACCGCGGAATCAGTTGTGTTCACGCTTTGACCGCCGGGGCCGGAGGACCTGAATACATCCACCCGAAGATCATTGGGATCGATGTTGATGTCCACTTCTTCGGCCTCAGGCAGAATAGCCACTGTAACAGCAGAAGTGTGCACCCTGCCCTGGGATTCCGTTTCCGGTACTCTTTGCACCCGGTGCACACCTGATTCATACTTGAGCCTGCTGTAGACGTTTTTGCCGGAAATGGAAGCCACGACTTCCTTTATTCCTTTGGAGCCTGTCAGATGCAGATTCAATACCTCCACTTTCCAGCCTCTGTCCTCAGCATATCGAGAATACATGCGAAAAAGATCAGTCGCAAATAAGGCCGCTTCCTCCCCTCCAGTTCCCGCTCTTATTTCCAGGATGATGTTTTTTTCATCAAGTGGATCCTTGGGCAGAAGCAAAAGCTTTAGCTCCTCCAGCAGTCTCTCTTTATCCACCTCAAGCCTGTCCAGTTCAGCTTGAGCAAGCTCCCTGATGTCCGGATCCCTGTCCCTTAAAAGTTCCCTGTTTTCCGCGATCTCCGCCTCAATCTGCCTGAAAGCTCTATAGGCATTTACAATCGGGGCCAGATTGGAATGAGACTTGGACAATTTTATGTATTTTTCCTGGTCGGAGTACACCTGTGGATCACTAAGATCGCTCTCCACCTGACGGTACTTCTGCTCCAGTTCGTCCAGCTTGACAAACATGTTCTTTAATTAAATTTAAATCCTTTGATAACACCTAAGTCCCGGGCACGCATGGTTTATCTCCGTTAAATCCTGTGCCCGGTCAGGATAATGCCTGGGTCTGGTTATCTTGTTGACTGCCAGAAAAGCGTAAATATAAAATAGTTCATTAATATATAATTAACAATTACTTACTGTTGAAACCAGAGCCTGAGACTTACTTTCTCAATCTCAAGCTGTCCGGTTTTTCTTTCAACAGGCTCGTACCGTGCAATCACAGCCGGCCTTAATTGCCCAAGGAAAAACTTCAATTTTATTTCGCCTGGGAAACCGGCAATTTTAAAATCTAAAAAACAGACCTTCAGATAATCACTATTTGGAAAGATGGCCGTATTTTTTCTTGAACCGGTCAATGCGCCCGGCTGAATCAACAAATCTCTGCTGACCTGTAAAAAATGGATGGCACTGGGAACATACTTCAACCATAATCTTTTCGCCTGCGGTGGATCTGGTCTCGAATTCATTGCCGCAGGCACACTTGACCACAGTGTCGTAAAGCGATGGGTGCAGATCTTTCTTCATGAAAACCTCCAGAATATTTAAAAGACTAAATTTTATAAATCATCTGATTGTTGTTGGCAAGATTATTTTTGCCTGTTTCAAAGCTGCAGGCATCTCAAGTTCGAACTTGCCAGACATGAATTTTTCGGTTAACAGAAAAAGTTTCGTAAAAACACACGTCCGGAACGCAGCCCTTTGGGTGCTTCCAGTGGCGGAAGTGCCGACCGGACGGAGGCTAAACCCAGGGAGGAATTATGAATTACGTGACCATGAAGCAGATGCTGGAGACCGGGGTGCATTTCGGTCACCAGACCAAGCGCTGGAATCCGAAAATGAAGCCCTATATTTTCGGTTCCAGAAAAGGAATCCACATTATTGACCTGCAGCAGACAGTCAAGCTCTATCAGAGCGCTCACGATTTCATCGTGGACACTGCGGCTGGAGGCAAACAGGTACTTTTCGTGGGAACCAAGAGGCAGGCCAGAGAAGTCATCAAAACAGAAGCGGAACGCGCCGGAATGTATTACGTGACCAACCGCTGGCTTGGGGGCACTCTGACCAACTTTCAAACCATCCGCAAAAGCATAGACCGCTTGAAAAATCTGGAAAAGATGTTTGAAGACGGAAGCATTCATCGTTTCGTCAAAAAGGAAGTGGTCATGATGCAGAGAGAAATCAACAAACTGAACAACGATCTTGGCGGAATCAAGAATATGGATTCTCTGCCCGGTGCGGCCTATATTGTCGACCCCAAGAAGGAAGAGATCGCGGTCAAGGAGTGCCGCAAGCTGAACATCCCAATTGTCGCGGTGGTGGACACCAACTGCGATCCGGACCTCATCGACTTTGTCATTCCCGGCAACGATGATGCCATCAGGGCTATCAAGCTCTTTTCCGGGAGCATTGCCGAAGCCTGTCTGGAAGGACTTTCCAGACGCGGTGACAGGGAAGAACAGGAAAAAATGGCCGAAGAAACCGCAGCAACTGAAAAAGAGCAGGAAGTGCATGAAGAAGTTCAAGAACCTGACTTGCAGGAAGAGACAGAGGAGGAATAAATAATGGTTGATGCCCAGAAAGTAAAGGCCTTACGCGATAAAACCGGGGCCGGAATGATGGATTGCAAAAAAGCCCTGCAGGCCAGCGACGGAGACGAGCAGAAAGCTATCAACTGGCTCAGGGAAAAAGGTTTGTCCAAAGCCCAGAAAAGAGCAGGCAGAGCCACCTCAGAAGGCTGGATCGGATCATATATCCACAGTAACGGAAAAATAGGGGTTATAGTTGAACTTAAATGTGAAACCGACTTTGTGGCCAAAAGCGACAAGTTTCAGCAGCTGGCCAGGGACCTGGCCATGCAGATCGCGGCCACCAGCCCGGTGTGCGTAGCGTCGGAACACCTTCCTGTAGAACTGGTGGAAAAAGAACGCGAATTCTTAAGATCCCAGGCTCAGAAAGAGGGAAAACCGGAGCAGATTGCTGAAAAAATCATTGAAGGCCGGATGCAGAAATACTTCAAGGAAGTCTGCCTGCTGCAGCAGCCGTTTATCAAAGACGACTCCAAGACCATTGAGGATCTGATGAACGAAACTGTAGCGGTCCTGGGAGAAAACATCCAGATAGGACGCTTTACACGTCTGGCCCTGGGCGAAGAATAATCTCCGGACTTACCCATGCGCGAACTTAAATACCGGCGGGTGCTTCTCAAGCTGAGCGGGGAAGCCCTGGCCGGAGACAAAAAGTATGGCATCGATCCTGAGACACTTTCTTCCATCTGCCGGGAGGTCACAGCCGCTCAGGATTTAGGGGCTGAACTGGCTCTGGTTATCGGAGGCGGAAACATATTTCGCGGCTTATCCGCTTCATCGCAGGGCATGGACCGGGCTCAAGCCGATTATATGGGCATGCTGGCCACTCTGATCAATGC
>SLAE01000013.1 GCA_007127015.1 Desulfonatronospira sp.
CTGTCTTTCATGGTTGATCGACTGTGGACATTGAACCGGGGCCCTGCCGGGCTTGACTGCTTAGTTTTCATCCGGAAACGGTTCTTTTTCCCTTTGGCTGCGTCAATCTGCACAATTATTCCCAACGTATTAAGATACGCCTCCTCATAATTGCTTGATTTCCTTGCCAAAAGAAAAAACTCCTCGTTTCCGGAAAGAAAACCATCAGTTTCAGCATCCGGAAATAAAGAATTTCCGGATTGAAACTGCTTAACAGACCGGAAGAATTCTAGACAATTTGTATCAATTGTGCAAGAAGCTATCCCGGTTGGATCAAATGTTCTTCAGTGAGGCAAGGAAGTAAATTCAAAGAACAACCGGTTGATTTATTTTATTTTTGATGTTTACTTTTATGATTAAGTATTTATATTAAACAATCATTGATGTTTGAAATTAAAGTCTATGCTCAAAGTCTGGGTTGTCCCAAGAACCAGGTGGACACCGAAAATATACTCGGCGGTCTGGGCAACTTCTGGTCGCCCGCCACGAATCCGCAGGAAGCAAATCTTATCCTGCTCAATACCTGCGCGTTTATTCGTCCTGCAGTTGAAGAATCTCTGGAAACCATCTTCGAGATCGCCCAGGATATTCAAAATTTAAATCCCAGGCCTTTACTGGTAGTCACCGGATGCCTGGTGTCCAGATATGGACCGGGCCTTGGCCGCGAAATCCCTGAGGCGGATATACTGGTTTCCCTGCGGGAACAAAAAGATCTGCCCCTTAAGATACGTAACCACTTCGGCCTGCCACAGGATAAAGTTCCGGATTTAGCGCGGACTCTGACCGCTTCTGCCGGTACACATGCATATCTCAAGATCAGCGAAGGCTGCAATAACCGTTGCGCGTTCTGCACTATTCCTTCCATTCGCGGCAGGCTTAGATCCAGACCTGCGCAGGAGTTGCTGGATGAAGCAGCCTGTCTTGTGGATGGGGGGGTAAGCGAGCTTGTTCTGGTGTCTCAGAACAGTACGGCTTACGGTCTGGATCTGGGGTACAGGCGGGGGCTAAGCAAGCTTGCGGCAGGTCTGGCCCGTTTGCAGGGTCTGAAGTGGCTGCGGATCATGTATCTTTACCCCGCAGGTCTGGACACGAATCTTCTTGAATCGCTTGCGGATCTGGGTCCTCCTTTTGTGCCTTATTTCGACGTTCCGCTGCAGCATGCTCATCCGGATATCTTAAGGCTGATGGGAAGAGCTTTCAAGCAGGATCCCCTCCGGGTGATAGAGAGTATCAGGAAGTTTTTTCCTGATGCAGCCATAAGAACCACGCTGATTACCGGATATCCGGGTGAAGAGGAAAAACACTTCAGCACCCTGCTCAATTTTGTCCGCCAGGCCCGCCTGCAGCACCTGGGAGTATTTCCTTACTATGCCGAAGAAGGGACCAGAGCCGCCCGGTTTGCCGGCCAATTGCCGGATGAAGTCAAAAATGAGCGGCGCAGGCTGATTATGCGGGAACAAAGAAAGATCAGCCGTGAATATCTCGAGGGTTATGTGGAGCGGGATCTTGAAATCCTGGTGGAAGAGCCGCACCCGGAATGGACCGGGCTTTATACCGGCAGAACATGGTTTCAGGCGCCGCAAGTGGATGGAATTACTTATATAAGCGGACCTGATATAAAATCCGGGAAAATGGTTACGGCCCGAATCCAGAACAGTCTTGACTATGATCTGGAGGCCCTGGCCTGAGTTGGACCGAACAAACTTCATGGCCCGTAAAAAGGGTAAAATTAATAAAAAGGCATTATTTTTATTGTCAATGCCTCAGCTATCTGCTAATTAGCTGCAAATTTATCAAGTGTGTTAGGGGGATTTTTATGCAAAACACAAACGAAACCACTGATTCCCAGGAAAACCTGGAAGCCGAAGTAAATTTCGAGACCGCGCTGGAAGATTATCTGAACGCGGATTTCGGCGAAGTACAGGAAGGAAGCATTGTCCATGGAGAAGTGGTCAAAGTGGAAAAGGACTATGTCCTTGTGGATGTCAACTTCAAATCCGAGGGCCAGATTCCCATTTCTGAATTTCTTGATGGTGAAGGAAATCTGACTGTCAGCGAGGGGGATAAGGTTGACGTCTTTGTTACCCAGAAGAACGAAAACGAAGGAGCAATTTCCCTGTCCCGGGAAAAGGCCAGGCGGGTAAAACTGCTGGATGATCTTCAGGAGATTCTGGATAATCAATCGACTATCAAGGGCAGAATTTTAAAGCGGATCAAAGGCGGATATAACGTAGACCTTGAAGGTCTGGAGGCTTTTCTGCCCGGCTCGCATGTAGATCTCCGGCCTGTTCCGGATATGGACGCCCTGGTGGGACAGGAAATGGACTTCCGCATCCTCAAGATCAATCGCCGCAGGAGCAATGTAATCATTTCCCGCCGTGTTCTACTGGAAGAAGAAAGAGACAGTATGCGCCAGGAGCTTCTGGATACCATTGAAGAAGGTCAGGTGATCCAGGGCAAGGTCAAGAATGTTACAGAGTACGGGGTATTCATAGATCTGGGCGGTCTGGACGGTCTGCTGCACATAACAGACATGTCCTGGAAGAGGATCCGCCACCCCAAGGAAATGGTTCAGATGGGAGACGAGCTCGAACTCAAAGTCCTTGGATTTGATCCCGCAGAAAAGAAAGTATCACTGGGACTTAAACAGCTGGTTCCTGATCCGTGGGAGAGCATTGATGACAAGTATCCCGAAGGCACCAGAATGACCGGCAAAGTGACTAATCTTGCTGACTACGGAGCTTTTGTCGAGCTGGGAGACGGTGTGGAAGGCCTTGTGCACATCTCAGAGATGTCCTGGACCAGAAAATTGAGACATCCTTCCCAACTGGTCAAATCCGGTGATGAAGTGGAAGTCGTGGTGCTGGGCATAGACTCAGAGCGCAAGCGCATCTCCCTGGGCATGAAGCAGGTCAATCCCAATCCCTGGGATGTTGTCTCCGAGAAGTATCCTGAAGGCACCATCCTGGAAGCTCCGGTCAAAAACATTACCGAATTCGGGCTGTTTATCGGAATCGAAGACGGCATAGACGGACTGATCCATGTATCGGACATGTCCTGGACCAAAAAAGTCCGCCATCCTTCAGAGCTTTTTAAAGCCGGAGACATGGTTCGGGCCAAGGTACTCACAGTGGACAAGGAAAACGAGAAATTCACCCTGGGCATCAAGCAGCTCACCGAGGATCCCTGGGCTGAAGTGCCCAATCATTATCCTGTGGGCACTAATGTTTCCGGCAAAATCACCAATATTACTGATTTTGGCCTTTTTGTGGAAGTCGAGGAAGGAATTGAAGGTCTGGTGCATGTTTCGGAAATGAGCCGCAAGAAAATCAAAAATCCCAAAGAGTCCTTTACCGAAGGACAGGAGATTCAAGCCAAGGTCATTCATGTCAGCGCTGATGAACGCAGACTGGGACTGTCCATCAAACAGCACCTGGAAGAAGAGGAAAAAAGGCGCTCCGGCGCGGAACAGCGGGCTAAAAACGGCACGCCCTCTCCAGGAAGCAATCTTGGGGATTTAATCAGGCAAAAGCTGGAAGAAGGAGATGGAGAAAAGCAGGACTAAGTTCAGTCAAAGACATCCACTGATCTTCGGATTTTTGCTCATATTTGCGGCCGTGGTCACTTTTATGCTGGCCATGGCCGTTTTTAATTATCTTTTCTTTGATGGTCCAAGACTCAGGACCCAGCCCAAGATCGGTGTGGTCAATATTCAGGGGCTTATTACCGATTCCAGAGAAATAGTTGAGTGGATCCACAGGCTGGAAGAAGACGATGCAGTCCAAGGGGTGCTCTTGCGCATCAATTCTCCAGGGGGAATGGTGGCCCCTTCGCAGGAAGTTTATCAGGCTGTCCATTATCTGGCCCAGCAAAAGATTGTAGTCGCCTCTCTTGGTGCGGTGGCTGCGTCAGGCGGCTATTACGCTGCCAGTCCTTCCCACAGGATTGTGGCTAATCCCGGCACCTTGACCGCCAGCATCGGAGTCAAAGCCACCCTGACCAATGTAGAGGAACTAATGCGCAAGCTGGGTATTGATACTCAGGCCATCTACAGCGGAGAATACAAGGACGCGGGCAGTATGGCCAGGCCGATGACCGAGGAGGAAAGAGCGTATTTTCAGAGCCTGGTCGACGATATGCATGATCAGTTTGTCGAAGACGTAGCCAGGGGCAGGGATATGGACGAGGACCGGGTGCGCGCGCTGGCCGATGGCCGGGCCATGACCGGAAGGCAGGCCCTTGAGGCCGGACTTGTGGACGAGCTCGGAGGGCTGCGCGAGGCCATGCAGATCCTGCAGGAGCTGGCTGAGGTGGATAAGAGGAGGTTCAGGATAGTTGAAGGTCCTGAAGAGAGAGTCTCCCTGCTTCGCTGGATTTTAAGCGAATTTTCTCTGGGGGATAAGTTTTATGGGCCTAAATGGGTTTTTACCTATGAATAATGTATCCGAAGTTCTAAATAAAGCCCGCCACGGCAACCGCCTGAGTTTTGAAGAAGCCCTGTTGCTTGCCGATAAGGCTCAAATTCATGATCTGGGCCAAACCGCTTTTTCAGTGCGCAGCCGAATGTATGATAACAAAGCTTTTTTCATCTACAACCAGCACCTCAACTATACCAATATCTGCAGCAATGCCTGCAGATTCTGCGCCTACAGCAGGCGAGAAGGGGAAGAGGGTGCCTATACCATGAGTGTTGATCAGATAAGAAAAGCTGTACTGGACAGAATTCATGAACCCATTGACGAGATTCATATTGTGGGTGGTTTGAATCCCGATCTGCCTTACGATTACTATCTGGATATGTTATCGGCGGTCAAAAAACTTAGACCAAGGGTGCGCATAAAGGCTTTCACCGCGGTGGAGATAGCTTTTTTAGCCGCAAAGTACTGCCTGACCCGGAAGAGAATTCTTCTGGACTTTGTCCAGGTCGGGCTGGACGCGCTTCCAGGAGGCGGGGCCGAGGTTTTTGCTCCCGGTCTTCGCAGACAGCTTTGTCCCGAGAAATTATCAGGTCAAGAATGGCTCAAGATTCATGAACTGGCTCACAGCCTGAACATACCAACCAACTGCACTCTGCTTTTCGGGCACATTGAGACCTGGGAGGATCGCCTGGAACATTTAAACGCGCTGCGCGATCTTCAGGACAGAACCAATGGTTTTTTATGCTTTATTCCTCTCCCCTACCAGCCGGGAAGCAATGATCTTAATGCCGGTGGTCCGGACGGAATGGATATGACCAGGATGTGGGCACTGTCCAGATTATTTCTGGATAATATTCCGCATATAAAGGCCTACTGGGTCTTCGCCGGGATCAAGGCCGCCCAGGTGGGACTCTGGTGCGGAGCAGACGATTTTGACGGGACCATTGTCGAGGAAAAGGTCGGCCACGCAGCTGGAGCAGACACTCCTAAAGGTCTTGACATTGACAGCCTCAAACATCATATCCTGGCCGCGGGATTCATCCCGGTACGCAGAGATTCCTATTTTCAACCCCGATAAGCCTGGGTTTTTCGACTTTCCTTCCTGTTACTTCAATTCTGCTTCCCTTTTTACCGACTGCCACTGCCTGAATATCTGAATCAGTACAACAGGTTCCGGAATCCGGCACCTGGTTTTAATCCTGCCGACAAAAATATCTGGAAAGATAAAAATCTGATAAAGCAGGCGCGGAACCCCGGGAACCTGCTTGATTTTCAGGCTGCAAAAACAACTTTCACTGACTCATTTGAATGTTTTTTACAAGACAGTCAAGACAACCCATTCTTATAGCTCCCGGCCCTATCGTAAAAAGTTTCTTACCTGCGCTTGGCTTGTGTTCAAGAAGCGCTTTATCCGATGGTTCATACTTTTTCTGTTTTGTTGTCCAGGTGTTCCAGGACCTTCTATTTTCATGAAATATGTGGAAAAGACTTTCAGGATCAGGTGATTAAATAATGAGGAAAAGAAACGAAAAAGTTGTAAACGCATAAATTCTCATTATTTTATTAAAAAGCTTAATCAAGAGCTCGCGGAGGACGGATGTCTGTTGGTTTTTTGGCTCTGGCCGCTTCAGTGCCCATTATTATCGCCTTGATCCTCATGGCCGGCTTGAGGTGGCCTGCAACCTGGTCCATGCCGCTGGCCTGGCTGGCCACCGCTCTGGTAGGGTTGATTTTATGGCAGTTGCCCCCTGGATACGTCGCAGCGCTTTCACTCGAAGGGATTGTCACCGCCACGGAAATATTGATCATTGTCTTCGGAGCGATTCTCATCCTGATGACCCTTCGCTATTCAGGAGGCATGGAGACCATACAAAGCGGAATGCAGGGTGTATCCAGGGATATGCGGGTTCAGGCCATTATTATCGGATACATGTTCACCGCCTTTATCGAGGGCGCGGCAGGGTTCGGTACTCCCGCGGCCCTGGCCGCGCCTCTTTTGCTGTCTTTGGGTTTTCCTCCCATGGCAGCAGCCATCATCTGCCTCACCTTCAATACTTTTCCGGTGACATTTGGTGCTGTGGGAACGCCGATTATCCTTGGACTAGACTATCTCAGGGATTTTGTTAATGAGGCTGCAGCTGAATATCCGGAGCAGATCAATTTCACTGATTATGATTCCTTCGGCATGGTCATCGGTCAATGGTCAACCCTGATGAATCTGCCCATGATATTTATTCTTCCTGTTTTCATGCTTGGCTTCATCACCCGTTTTTACGGGCCCAACCGCTCATGGCTGGAAGGCTTCAAAGCCTGGAAATTCTGCATTTTTGCGGCCGTAGCTTTTTCCATTCCTTATCTGGTGTTTGCCTGGCTGGTGGGTCCGGAATTTCCGGCACTCATTGGAGGACTAACCGGTCTGGGTATAGTCATCCTGGGGGCGAAAAAAGGAATCGCGGTTCCCAGGGAAGTATTTACATTCGGACCTCAGGAAAAATGGGAGCCGGAATGGACCGGAGAGGTCAGGGTTCCTGAAGGGAGCAGGTTCGAGGCCAGAATGAGTCAGTTCAAAGCCTGGCTTCCATATATGCTCATCGGAGTGATCCTAGTGCTTACCAGAATCGAGGAACTGGGTCTTAAAGGGCTGCTGGAGGGAGTGACCATAGATTTTCAGAATATCCTCGGTTATGAAGCAGTTGAGGAATCAATCAGGATACTCTATCTGCCGGGAACAATCCCCTTCATGCTGGTCGCTGTTTTGACC
>SLAE01000147.1 GCA_007127015.1 Desulfonatronospira sp.
CCCACAACGTGTCCATGAGTTTTTCTGACAGCCTCGTTTATGAACAGGATCTCGTGGGAATCCATATCAGCCACATAAATATTGGAGCTTGCATTATCAAGTATGTGCAGAAGTGTCTGGTGCGCTTCCGTGATCCGGATTTCAGCCTGCTTGCGTCCGGTGATGTCCATCAATACCCCGTTCCAGACGCTGCCTTCCTGACTCTGATTGGGATGAGCATGGGCGTGTAGCCATTTAGTCCCGTCCGCAACTGAATTGATTCGAAATTCCTGCTCCCAGGTCTTCAATGTTCTGACCGACTCCTGAGCGGAGCGGATAATCCGGTTCCGGTCGGACGGATGGATAATGTTGAGGATTTTCTTAATATTCAGGGGCAAAGGTAATGGTTGGCCGAGAATAAACTGCATACCCTGACTGATGTACTCCATGGACAGTTTACCGCTGCCGTCCAAGCAAAACTGAAAAACCGCACCGGGAATGCCTTCGGTCACATCGCACAGGAACTTTTCACTGTTTCTAAGTTCTTCCTCCGCAGCCTGCCTGGCCATGACATTGAATACTATTTCGGCCAGGACCTTTAAAAGACCTGTCTCCGATTCAGTAAAGGACCTGTTCTCCCGGATGATGTCGAAGCCTACGAAGCCGGTATTTATTCCTTTGTGCATCAAGGGAACATTGACAATGGATTTGATCCCCTGATCCTGCAGATGGTCTCGCAGAGCCGGATTTTCAGACATCGCGGCAACGTCGTGAATGTAGACGGTCTCACCTTTCTGAAGGACTTCAAGAATCTCGGAAAAAAAGCTGAAGGGTATCTCCTGCAGGCTGTCAATTTCTGAAGGCACACCCTCCGCGCACCACTCATGAGTATTCCTGGTGATCTGCCGGACATGATCATGCCTGAAAATATACGCCCGGTCCACCCTGATGAACATGCCGATGGTTTCAAGCATTTCATTGAGGGCCTTATCCACTTCTTCAATGGAAATATTGATGAATCTGGTGGCCAGATGCATGAGCAGGCGCTGCAGGACCTCATGTTCGCGCAGCTTGATTTCCGCCTGTTTAACTTTGGTAACATCCAGGGCAAAACCCATGGACCCGGTGATTCTGCCCTGATCATCACGGCAGGGCAGCTTCTCAGTCAGGCTCCAGCCCAACTCACCTGTTGATTTTTTATGTCTTTCAGAAATATTTTTGAGTGGTCTTCCGGAAGTAATGACTTTCTCATCGTCATGGACATATTTCCATGCAATGTGTTTAGGATGGACCTCGAAATCAGTTCTGCCCTTAAGATCACCAAGTTTGATGCCCACAGTATCACAAAACAGCCTGTTGGCATGAATGTACCGGCCCTGAACATCCTTATGCCAGATCATGGCCGGAACCGAATCCAGAATTAAAGACAACTCCTTTTGGGCAGCCTCCAGTTCCTGTTCGGCCTTTTTCTTTTCCGTGATTTCTGAAATAAAGCTCTGGTAACAGCTTATGCTTCCCTGGCTGTTTCTTACAGCCTGAATACTTCTGGTTCCCCAGAATAAAGATCCGTCCCTGCGAAGAAACCGGCATTCATGGGTGAGCATTTCTTCTGATTTTTGCAGAAGATGCTGCATTTTTTCCCTGTCCATCGGGTCGGCGTAGAGCTGGTTGGGGATGTCAGTGACTGAATCGATCATTTCCTGAGGAGAATCATAGCCGAACATCCTGGCCAGAGTGAAATTGACCAGAACAAAGCACCCGTCAGGGGTGGAAACTGATACCCCGATGGGTGCATTATGAAGAATTTCCTGATAGTTGGGAATGCTGCAATCCATACTTTAGACATCCGGCTTGCCGCAGCAAGCGCTGGTAAAGCATTTTCAGCCTCCATGACTGAGGTCTAAGGCTGGGAGTTAAATAAATTTTAAAGATACTTTAAATTATCACAAACTATTGCAGCTGGCAATAAAAAATCAAATTAAAAACATAAGCTTACCAAGGTTTGTATTTCTTGAATCCGATTAAACCAGAAGCTCAGGATGTAGCGCCCGCCGGTCAGAATAAAAGCCAGTATCCACTTAATAAGTTTAGCAGGAATAAATTTCTGGGTTCTGGCTCCGGCGTACATGCCGATCATCCCCCCGACGCCCATGAGCACTCCAAGCATCCAGTCCGGAGCCACGGCCATTTCCGGTGGGTATGGCCACGATATTGAAAAGATGATTTGTGGCGCTTACGGCCGGAAGTAGTGAAACCCAGAACACTGACCTGAAAGGGCAGAAGAAGATTGGCTCCGGACACACCGCCCATGCTGCACAAAAAGCTACCAGAAAACCCGCCGCAAATGGAATCCAGGGAGCAACCTCTATTTCTGAAACCGGGGAATACATGTATCCACCTCCTGAAGGTCAACAAGATTTGGATTTAGGAGAAATCTTTTTCAGGGAACAAAAGCTTAGGGCTGAACAAAAAAAGGGGTTACATCGATTACGACATAACCCCTTGAAATTTCTGGTGGAGCTGCGGGGAGTTGAACCCCGGACCTCTTGAATGCCATTCAAGCGCTCTCCCAACTGAGCTACAGCCCCTTTAAAAAAATATTATGTACAATTGATTTCCAAGACTGTCAAGCAACATCATCGGTCACCGTTTTTTTTCTTGCCAAGCCTGAAAATTTAAGCTATGCTAAAATAAAATCCAATGAATTTAATATTATACCTGCTTAAAATACAACCTCAATCTTTTTTTGAAAAGCTGATCATGGCATAGAGGCTAAATTAGACATCTTTTTTTGTCCACTGGCAAGGAGGCGGGCGCATGCGTCTGGGGTTAAAAATCTTTATACTCATGTTCGTTGTGGCCTTCACTGTTTCCGGAGCAACCGGTTCATATTTTTATCTCCAATCCCGGGACACGATGCTGCAAACGGTCCAGAGCCAGCTTTTGACCGCTGCCGCTTCTTATTCAGGGCTTATTCCCGGAGACATCCTGCAGAAGCTGAACACGCCTGAAGATATGGATACACTGGAGTATAAACAGATCCAATCCATCCTGTATCAGATAACCCAGACCAACCAGGACTTTTTATACGCCTACACCATGCGTCTCCAGGGTGATCAGGTCCTTTTCGTCGTGGATTCGCCGCCAAGTGATGATACCGGAGACGGAATCATTTCCGAGGATGAAATGCCTGAACCCATCGGCGCGGTATATCCGGATCCTCCGCATACCCTGCTCCAGGGCTTTGCCCGTCTCAGCGTGGACGACACCATCTACGAGGACCAATGGGGCTGGACCATTTCAGGCTACGCACCAGTTCTTGATTCACAGGGAAGACATGTGGGCCTGCTTGGCATCGACATGTGTGCCGACCATCTGGGGGACAAGCTGGCTGACATCAGAAAGGCAGGCCTTCTGTCTCTGGCCGTGTCAGGGCTGCTGGCAGTATGTTTTACTATGGTTCTGGCCCGAAAAATTACCAGACCTATAAAAGAACTACATTCAGGGTTTAGCAGGGTGGGCAGCGGGGACCTCAATGTGAACATTCCGGTGAAGGGCAGAGATGAACTTGCTGATCTGGCCGGTCAGTTCAATGAAATGGTCAGCGAGTTGAAGGAAAAGCAGCTGCTGAAGTCCAGCCTGGGAAAGGTGATGCACAAGGAAGTCGTATCCAGGCTGATGACCAACGATCTCAAGCTGGGAGGCGAGACGGCCGAAGCCAGCATTCTCTTCTGCGACCTGCGCGGTTTTACCGGGATAAGCGAAAAGTTGCCGCCCAAGATCCTGGTAAGTCTGCTCAACGATTATTTTTCGCTTATGGTAAGGATCGTGGAGAAAAACGGTGGAATGGTGGATAAGTTCATCGGAGATAAGCTGATGTCCGTTTTCGGACATCCGAGCCCTTTTCCAGGCTCTGCTGCCAGTGCCCTGCAGGCCGGGCTGGAGATGCTCAAGGCATGCGACGATATGAACATAAGCCAGGGCCTGCAGAAAGAGCTGCATCTGAAAAACAGCATCGGGCTGCACACCGGGCTGGTTCTGGCCGGCAACATAGGCTCACCTGAGCGAATGGAATATACGGTCATTGGCGACGCGGTCAACACTGCTGCCAGACTGGAAGCCAAGACCAGGCAACTGGAGACCAGGCTTGCTGTCAGCTCCGTCACTGTGCAGAAACTGGACTTTGTGGCGGAAAATCTCATCTACTGCGGAGAGGTGGATCTGGAGGGAAGAAGAGAAAAGCTGGGCGTGTATACTCTGGCCGACAGGCAGCTTTTTCTCGACTCAGATCAGCCTTCTGTCCAAGATCTTTGATTTGCAGGATTCAGGGCCGGAACAAGCCTTAGCGCAGGATGTGGATTACTTGTCCCTGAATGCAGGAATCGAGGGCCTACAGCATTCCAGGGTTCAAGATATTGTGCGGGTCAAAAACCTTTTTGATCCCGCGCATAAGCCTCAGCACTCCTGGACCAGGCTGACTGGTTAAAAACGGCTTCTTGCTCAGGCCCACTCCATGTTCTCCGGAGATGCTTCCGTCAAGTTCGAGTACGAGTCTGAGCGTTTCCCTTCTGCACCTGGACACCTGGTTTTTCATCCCCTTAATGCTGCCGTCATACATGAAATTGACATGCAGATTGCCGTCGCCGACATGGCCGAAGACAAGCACCGGCAGAGAATATTCACAGGCAATACCGCGAATTCCTTCAACAGCTTCAAGGATCCTGCTTCTGGGTACGCAGACGTCGTCACTGCACTTGTCCGGGCCCAGGCGGAAAGAAGCTGGGTTTATAAGCCTTCGCAGTTCCCAGATATGTTCCTGCTCATTCTGCCGGGCATTTTCCAGATGAAGCGCGTGTGCAAGCTGCGAAGATACAAAACTTATGTCCTGCTCCACTTTGGCCTCTGTGCCGTCAACCTGTATGATCAGTGCGGCGCCGGCACTTTCAGGCCAGGGCATTTTGGTGTAGCCGGAAAGACAGGATAAAACCTCGGCGGGCATAAACTCAAAGGCCGCGGGCAGCATCCCTGCGGCAAAAATTTTGTCCACAGCAGCAATTGCCTGGGCCTCTTCCGCAAAGCAGGCCAGAATGGTCGCTGAAAAAGAGGGCAGGGGCAGAAGCTTGAGCCAGGCTCCCACAATCACCCCCAGAGTTCCTTCCGCTCCCACAAGAAGCGAGGTCAGGTCGTAGCCGACAACGTTTTTGTGCACCCGGCCCCCGGTGCGGATCAGCTCGCCTCCGGGCAGGACAACCTCAAGCCCCAGGACGTAATCCCCGGTCACCCCGTACTTGACAGCATGCATGCCTCCGGCATTGGTGGATATATTTCCGCCGATGGTGCATACCCGCAGACTGGCCGGATCAGGAGGATAAAAAAGGTTCTTTCCCCTGACCGCCTGCTGCAGCTCATATGTTATAACACCAGGCTGGACATGCGCTGTGAAATCTCTTTGGTCTACAGACAAAATGCGGTTCATTTTCAAGCAGGACATGACTATCCCGCCCATGTGCGGAACACAGGCGGAAACCACATTGGTTGCTCTGGCCCTGGGAATTATTGGAATCCTTTCCTGTTCAGCCCAGTGCATGATTCTCTGCACCTGATCAACTGTTTGAGGCCGGACAACGGCCCAGGGCATGGCAAACCTGCCTCCGGCATCCGAGCCGTATATAAGCTTTTCCTGGGGGGTCAGCAGCAGAGCGTCGAGGGGAAGTATTCTTTTAAGAGCTTTAAGCTGGACTTTGGAAAGGCCTGAAAATTTCCGGTTCTTATCATCTGCTCTCATTTTTTTCCGCCCAAGCCAAAGAGCTTGATCAAAATTATTTATATCCGGACATCTCCCGGGCAGTATCCCTTTCCACTGCTTTGCGCTTGAGGGTCTCCCGGCGGTCGTGCACTTTCAGACCCCGGGACAGAGCAAGCTCAACCTTGACCCTGCCCTGTTTAAAATAGATTTTCAGCGGAACCACAGCCAGCCCCTTTTGCTCCACCTTACCGGTCAAAACTGCTATTTCATCCTTGTGCAGCAGAAGTTTTCTGGGACGAACCGGGTCATGCTGGGCGTAACCGGCATTTTCATATGGAGCGATATGCACATCAACCAGTAATGCCTCACCCTTTTCAAAGCGGACATATCCTTCCTTGAAACTGACCCTGCCGTTTCTGAGCGACTTGACCTCGGATCCGGTCAGAACTATTCCCGCCTCCAGGGTATCCAGAATTTCAAAGAAATGGCGGATTTTTCTGTTTACCGCTATGGTTTTTATTCCCGGCTTTGTTCTGTTCATTTTTATTTCTTGTTCCTGCGTTCAACCCACCAGCACTTATCCTGCCCGGCAAACCACCAGTTGGTATGATCGCTCTTGACAATCTCCTCAGCCAGTCTGCGGCCGGGTTCGGTCTTAAGCCTGGCCAGGGCGCATTCCAGCCATTTGGTGGCGTATTTATTGCCCAGATCTTCCTGCTCCTTGAGAGTCAGGATAAGCTCCAGCTGATCAGCATCCTCGGCCAGCAAGGCTTCCCGGGTTCCGGCTCCGGCCAGCTCGTCATGCAGGGGCATTATATCCGGAGCCAGACCGGTGTCCTTTAGCGCGTCGGCCAGGGCGGAGCGGTCATCCGTGCTGTTGTACAGGCGGTTGACGTAGTTCATGTCCCCGACTCTTGATTCGTGCAGATCGTGAAACAGACACAGGTAGACGGTCTTTTCCCGGTTTGCTCCGGCTATTTTAGCCAGTATAAATCCAATTACAGCAGTGCGGAAACTGTGTTCAGCCACGTTTTCCGCTCCACTGCCCAGAAACTGAAAACCGGAGCGCGGAGTTTTTTTAAGCATTCCCACTTCATGCAGAAAATCAACAGTTTTAGGCAGGTTAAGTTCTTCAGACATGAGCATATATTTCCCTGTGATTTATGCATCAACATAAAACTGAAGCATCCAGTCCGATCAGCTGCGGTAATCAGCGTTGATGCGTATATATTCTTCGCTGAGATCCGAGGCCAGCAGGGTGTACGTGCCCTGTCCCGCTCCCAGATCTATTTCCACCCGGATATCTTTTGACTTCATCCCGGGGGCGACAACCCTGTCTATGTCCATCTCAGCAGGCCTGCCTCCGGAAAAGATCTCATGTCCAGCCAGACTTAGACGTACTCCAAGAGGATCAAAATCGGCACTGCTGCGGCCAAGGGCGGCCACAATCCTGCCCCAGTTGGGATCCCCACCGAACATGGCTGTTTTGACCAGGCAGGAATTTCCAACTGCCCTGGCAGCAACTTCAGCTTCTACACGGTTCTTTGCTCCGGTGACGCGGATATGCATAACCTTGGTCCCCCCCTCTGCGTCGCAGACGATCTGGTAAGCCAGATCTCTGCAGATATCCTCAAGAGCCCGGCCCACCTTTTCCTCTTCTTCACGGCTGCCTGGACCGGCTTCAGAGGCTCCGTTGGCCAGGGCCAGTACACAGTCGTTTGTACTTGTGTCCCCGTCCACAGTGATGGCGTTAAAGCTGTCCCCGACAGCTTTAACCAGCAGCTCAGACCACAGATCACCCGAAATCTCGACATCACTTATAATAAAAGCCAGCATTGTGGCCATGTTGGGGCAAATCATACCCGCGCCCTTGGCCATGCCCAGGAATCTGATTTTTCCTCGTTCGAGTTCGAGTTCTCTGGACGATGTTTTGGGAAACTTATCCGTGGTCATAATTCCCCGGGCAGCTTCAATGGAACCGGTTTGACCCAGAGCCTGCTTCAGAAGGGGCAGTTTTTCGCTCCACACATGCATGGGCATCCTGGAGCCGATCACTCCGGTTGAGGCCGGCAGGATTTCCCCGGCTGAAACATTAAGCAGTCCGGCTGCCATTTGCAGAGTCCCGCGGCAGTCCTCCAGGCCTTCATCTCCGGTACAGGCATTGGCCTGACCTGCATTAATCAGCACCGCCCTGAAACGACTGGAGCTGCCGAGATTTTTTCTGGCCACCTGTACGGGTGCGGCCTTAAACACATTAGTGGTGAAAATCCCGGCAGCCCGTGCAGGTCTTAGGCTGTAGATCAGGACCAGATCCGGGCGGTTTGCGTACCTGAATCCGGCCTCCACCGCGCCCAGTTGAAAATCTTCAGGAATATCACGCATGATTTAAGCTCGTTTGCCGATCTTTATTCTCAAATTATAATTCCAGACGCCTGCGCTTAACATATATAATGAACCTTGAATCTATCCGCAGCATTTTTTGTGCTTTTTACCGCTGCCGCAGGGACACGGATCATTTCTGCCCACTTTGGGTTCACTGCGACGCACGGGTTCTTTTTTGTTTTCCTTTTCCTTGATCTGAGCTCCGCCTGCATACTGCAGGTTCTCCTGTTCCTTATGCTTAAAGCCCTCGGCCTCGACTTTCTTGTGGATTCTCAGCCTGCAAAGCGCCCGGATCACATTCTCCTTCATTCTCAAAAGCATGGCCTCGAACTGTTCATACCCTTCGCGCTTGTATTCGCGCTTGGGATCCCTCTGTCCATAACCGCGCAGCCCGATGCCCTGTTTTAAATGGTCCATCTGCAGGAGATGTTCCTTCCAGTTGCGGTCCAGGCTTTCCAGGAGAAAAAAACGCAGCACTTCCTCGTACTGATCCCCGGCATCGGCTTTAAGCTGCTCCAGGTGCGCGTTGACAGCCTTAAAGGTCTGTTCCTTGTCCGGCAGTTCTGCATAAGGCAGATGGCGTTTGATATTGAACAGTTCATCCAGCCGGCCCATGATCATGTCCCTGGTTTCATCTTCCAGGCCGTCCGGGCTGCTCTCGCCCATGGGCGCGTACTCTTCATCAATTATTTCCTGGATGATGTCCTGTACATGTTCCTCCAGTCTTTCAGCATGCATCAGATCACGGCGCTGCGTATAGATAACCGCTCTTTGCTGGTTCATCACGTCGTCGAAATCCAGAAGCTGTTTGCGGATATTGAAATTGTGCGCCTCCACCTTCACCTGGGCATTTTCAATGGCCTTGGTGATCATATTGTTTTCAATGGGCTGTCCCTCTTCCATGCCCAGCTTGTCCATCATTCCGGAAATGCGTTCCGATCCGAAAAGCCTGAGCAAAGTATCATCCAGAGCCAGATAGAAGCGCGAGGAACCCGGATCGCCCTGACGGCCCGCCCGGCCTCTCAGCTGGTTGTCAATGCGCCTGCTTTCATGCCTTTCCGTTCCCAGAATGTGCAGGCCGCCCAGTTCGCGCACTCCTTCGCCAAGAACTATATCAGTACCACGGCCGGCCATGTTCGTGGCCAGGGTCACCCGGCTCATCTCTCCGGCCTTGGCTACTATTTCGGCTTCGCGTTCATGGTGTTTGGCGTTTAAGACCTCGTGAGGCACCTGTCTTTTCTTGAGCAGTTTGGAGAGGTGTTCGGATTTTTCAATGGAAGTGGTGCCTACCAGAACCGGCTGGCCTCGGGAATGAAGATTTTGAAGGTCATCGGCTATGGCATTGAATTTTTCCGCCTGAGTCTTGTAGACTATGTCGGCAAAATCCTTGCGGATCATTGGTTTGTGCGTAGGAATGACCACTACTTCCAGATCATAGATTTCCTTGAACTCAACAGCCTCGGTGTCCGCTGTTCCGGTCATGCCCGCCAGTTTGTCATAAAGCCGGAAATAATTCTGGAAGGTTATCGAGGCCAAGGTCTGGTTTTCAGCTTCGACTTTGACCCCCTCCTTGGCTTCCAGAGCTTGATGCAGACCGTCGCCGAATCTTCTGCCGGGCATTAGTCTGCCGGTAAACTCGTCCACAATGATGACCTGACCGTCTTTGACGATATATTCCGAGTCCCTGGAAAAAAGATGGTGCGCCTTGAGCGCCTGAAGAACATGATGCTGATAGCTTATGTTTTCCGGATCATACAGGTTGTCAAGGCCCAGAATCTTTTCCACCTTGTGCACGCCTTCCTCGGTCAGCGTGGTTGTCTTGGCCTTTTCATCGATATTGAAATCCTCGTCTTTTTTCAGTCTGGGGACAATGGAGTTCATTTTGGTGTACAGATCTGTGGAAATATCGGCCGGACCGGAAATGATCAGCGGGGTCCTGGCTTCATCAATGAGGATGCAGTCCACTTCGTCCACAATAGCGTAGTGCAGATCCCTCTGCACAAGCTGATGGGCGTAGAACTTCATGTGATCGCGCAGATAATCAAATCCGAATTCATTGTTCGTCCCATAGGTGATGTCTGCCGCATAAGCTTTTTTTCGCTCTTCATCGTTCAGTCCGTGGACCACCACGCCCACTTCCAGGCCGAGAAAATTATACAGCCGGCCCATCCATTCAGCGTCGCGTCTGGCCAGATAATCGTTAACCGTGACAAGGTGCACGCCCTTGCCGGTAAGAGCGTTCAGGACCACGGGCAAAGTGGCCACAAGAGTCTTTCCTTCACCGGTCTTCATTTCTGAGATGCGCCCTTCGTGAAGGGCCATGCCGCCGATCAGCTGAACATCAAAATGGCGCATGTCCAGGACTCTGCGGGACGCTTCCCTGACCACGGCAAATACATGGGGGAGCAGATCGTCCAGATTAGCGCCACCGGCCACTTCCTCTTTCCAGGCCTGTATCTGTGAACGAAGCTGCTCATCTCCAAGAGAACGGATCTCTTCTTCCAGAGAGTTGATCCTTTCCACCATAGGTGTCAGTTTTTTTAAATATCGATCATTCTTGCTGCCGAATATCTTTTTGACAAAATTAAACATATTATCCTCTTTGAACTTATCTCACTCTTCCCAGGCTTCCAGGACATGGATTTCATTGCTCAGCGGGTCCACCTTTCCCAGCCGCAGTCGAAAAACCTGACCTATTCTGGTTTTCCCTCCAAAGGTCTCATGGCCGGCGCGGACCAGAATCTGCTCCCCGGGCAGACACAAAACCACATGACCGCTGTTGTCCACCACCACACCTGTCCAGGTAGCGCTTTTGCCCCGCTGCTTGAAATGCAGAAGCTTCCAGTATCTGGGCCTGAACTTTTGAATGCGCCCCACAATACCTGTGCGGGCGTTAAGTTCCGGAAGCATTGCCTCCAGACCTTCGCGATCAAAAGGAGGATTTATATCCCTTAGAACCGCTGCGATCTGTGCCTGATTGACCAGATCCACATAGCGTCGTAGCGGCGAGGTGACCGAAGCGTAGGCTGAAACCCCGATAGACCTGTGAGGTCTGGGGGCGGTTTCAGTCAAAGTAGCTCCCAGGGATCTGATTATCCTGTAGATATCTTCGGGTCTGCTCCAGACTCCGCTGAAATCTCTGGGCAAAGCTATGTCCTGGGTACGATACAGAAGAGGCAGTTTCCTGTCTCTGGCCCAACCTGCAAAAGCAGTATTACACAGAAGCATCAGTTCGGAAACGATAAGTTGAGCCCCCGGACAGGATTCGTCCTCCTCAAGGTGCACCTGGATGCCTTCCTGGGTACTGGTTAACATAATCACTGGATCGCTCTGGTCAATAACCACCGCGCCCTGTTCCAACCTTTTTTTGCGCAGGATCGAGGCCAGTGTGTATGCACATTTAAGGCTGGATTCGCTGTTTCCGGCAAGCTCTTCCTCTACATCCCCGTAGGTGCGGTTGGCCCGGACCAGGACCCTGTCCAGCCCTGGCTCAAATTTTTTGATTTCCCCGGTACTATCCAGTTCCATATGCAGCACCAGAGCCGGACGTACCTGATTTTGATTCAGACTGAACAGATTTTCAGCAAGTTCTCTGGGCAGCATGTCACTTTTTCCTTCGGGCAGGTAAAGGCTGGTGGACCTGTTGGCCACAGCCCGGTCCAGTTCGCTGCCGAACGGCCAGAAAAGACCCGGCGCTGCCAGGGCAATGGAAATAAAAAATCCCTGCTCATGTTCACGGACAAGAAAGGCATCGTCAATATCTTTTGTTGATGCCGAATCGATGCTGATCAGATCCTCAAGTCCCGGATCTCCTGTGCTTCTTGAAAGCTCATCTTTAATGGACTCAATGTCCCGGGAATACTCTTCAGCCCACTCATCTCCCCAGACATATTCAGCCTGATCCAGCAGATAATTGTAATGGTCCGGATATATTCCCCAGGCCCTGGCCAGCAGAAAAGGAAGGTGCACCTCCTGGGGCAGTCCTGCGGTAAGCTTTGCCCACAGATCCTGTGTGTGGGAGTCATCCGGATACTTGACCCGGCGGACCAGAAGTTCTTTTAACTTCCGTGCAAGTTCAGGATCAGGAGGCTGCGGTGCAGGACCTGATCTGAACGCGTGGCTGTACAGGCTCGTCAGAAATTCTTTGCCTGAACTGATAAGCCTTTCCTTTTCCCTGGCTTTGTGCTGCTCTTCCAGTTTTTTTTCAACTACTTCCGCGGGATATATCTCAAAATCCGGAGGAATGAATTTAAAATAGGCCTTGGCCTGAAGCAGGACCCGTCCCAGGGCTGCGATCCGGTCATGATCCGCTTGCTCCCACACAAGACCGGCCAGCCAGTAAACCGAAGCCTGATGGATTTCTCCCTGGGTCATGGACCACACTTCGTGCACGTCCAGTTCTTCCTGCAGCTGCACACGCTTCTGCTGGTGCTGCTTTAACAGCTCCAGGACTTCCTGCCTGGAAAGTTCCATAGAATATGCGGGTCCTTTCCAGGGGAGCACTCTTGAACCGGGCAGCTTGAGCTCACGCTGGTTAATGTTCAATATTCTGACCCGTGTTGACTGCACCTCCTGGACCCAGGCCGTGACAGGCTGATTGTTGTGCAGGTATTCCACCACCTGTCCAGGTCGCAGCTCTTCTGAGGTACCTTGCTGATTGCTCAATAGACTGTTCCGCTTTTAATGTTTGAATGAACGCTGGCCGGTAAAGACCATAGCCGCCTGAGGCACGGCCTCATTTACCGCCTGGATGACCTCGTTATCGCGCATTGAACCTCCCGGCTGGGCAATAGCGGTGATACCCTGCTTCAGAGCCAGATCCACTCCATCCCTGAAAGGGAAAAAACCATCGGAAACCATTACTGCACCGGGGAGATCGGCCCTGTTTCTGCGGGCTTTTTCCTGAACCGATTCCAGAAGCTCCCTGCTCCCTGCATCGTTTTCAGCCTGCTCCTGCACCTGATAGATGGATTGGCCGCTCTGATTGAAGATCTCCAGATCCACGTATTTGGTGTAGGCCTTATGAATTGTCAGATCCACACATCCAACCCGATCCTGCTCTCCAGTGCCGATGGACAGCGTGCGTCCGTCCCGGGCAAAAAGAACTGAATTGGAAGTTACTCCAGCCTCCACTGCCCAGGCGAAGATAAGATCGTCCATCTCCCGGGGATCAGGATGTCTGGCGCTGACCACCTCATCTCCAGCCTGAGCCTGTGCTGGTAAAAAATCCTCGGGTTCCCGTATTCGATTGGTAAAGGAAAACTGTATTATCAGCCCGCCGTCCTGCAAAGACTTTATGTCCAGGAACGGATAATCCGTAAATTCCTCCAGACGGCCCAGGGCGGAGATTTTGATGATCCTCAGATTTTTGCGCGCCTTCAGCTTTTCCAGGGCTCCGGGATCGAAATCCGGAGCAGCGACCACTTCAAGGTAATTGTCAGCCAGAAACTCCGCTCCAGGAAGATCTACAGCCCGGTTCAGGACAACTGCTCCGCCAAAGGCTGCTATCCTGTCGGATAAATAAGCCTTATTGACCGCATCCAGGACTCCCTGATTTGACCAGGCCGCTCCTGAAGGGTTGTTGTGTTTGAGGATGACCGCAGCTGTTTTTTTGTGCAGATACTGCAAAATATTGATCCCGTTATCCACATCAGTAAGATTTATCTTCCCTGGGTGCTTTCCGGACTGGAGCATATCAGCCTCATTTATGGCTGACACCAGTCCCTGACCGGGACCCTTGAACCTTACCCCGGCCAGCTCAATCGCTCCGTCTGCAGGCTCATACATAGCAGCCGGCTGATCCGGATTTTCTCCGTAACGCAGGCCCCTCTCCTGATCCTGAACTGTCCAGGTTCTTTTGCGCATCTTGATTTCTTGATCCCCCAGTTTTATGATCATTTCTCTGGGAAAAGGATCCTGTTGGATATCCCGGTACATTTTTCTTAAATCCTGCATGGCTTTAATCCTCCTGAAATTACTTTTTGGGGGTTGCTCAAGATCTTTTTTTTACTTACCACAGGGCTGGTATGGGGGCAAATCCAAACCTCGGCCAGCAGGTCTTCAGCCCCTGTTTTGGATAATGTGCATATCCCGGCGTTGAAGATTGCTTGGAAATTTTACAATTCAGTCTCTAATTCAAGGACTAAGTATGGAAAAAGTGCTCAGAAAACTTGCTGATGAGTTGAACAGTCTGGACGAGGCTTCACTGATCAGTTTGTGGGATAAATATTATGAGCGGGTGCAAATCTTCACTCCAAGCAGGCAGTGGGAGGAGGACATTCTTATTTTGTCCATGATCCAGGCCGTACGCTGGAAAAACCAGCTTTTCAACCAGTGCATGAGTCAGCATCCGCAGGAAAAAAGTCAGGACAAAAAGAGTCTACTCAGGCCAGTCAGGAGGAACAAAATCAAGAAAACCGCCAAGGTGCTCAGTTTCCGGCCGAGAGAGTGAAATCATTCCATATGCCAGATAATAATAATAGCGTACATTTTCCACAAACCGAACCGCTTCAAATCCCCTGGCATAGCCCCTGGGCATTTCCTGATAATATTCTTCATTGCTTAACAGCGGATAGACCTGCTTAAGCCCTGACCATGCATCCGGATTTTTTTCCTTGCGCTGTGCAAGGGTTCTGGCATCGTATAAATGCCCCAGACCCTGGTTATATGCGGCCAGAGCCAGAAACCATTTATTCCAGAACTCAATCCCGATATCCTCCATTTCCTGAGCCAGCATGCTCAAGTACCTTGCCCCGCTCAGAATGCTTTCATGAGGATCCAGCCGGTTCTCCATCCCCAGAAATTCTGCTGTCTGTGAAGTTATCTGCAAAAGTCCCTGGACCCCTGTCCGGCTGACGGCATGGGGATCAAAGTGTGATTCCTGATAGATCAATGCGATCAGAAACAAGGGATCTATGCCGTATTTTCGGGATGCATACAGAATGGTTTGTGAGTATTCCGGAACCTCATCCCTTAGAACCCGCTGAAAATGCCTGAGCTGATAAGGGTCCTGGTTTTCAGGAAAAAAACCAAAATACTTCTCGTACAGTTCATCCAGTTCTCCGGATTTTTCGAGCCGCTCCCAGAAAGCCTCAAGCTGTTCGTCAATATCCCGGTAATTTGTTGACCAGACCCAGGCATGTTCAAAGGCTGACTGAAAGAGATGGGTTTTATGCACCTGAGGATAAAAGCCTTTCCATGCACTGTAGGTCAACTCATCCACCAGCCCGAAACGAAAACTTCTTTTGGACAGCGTCTCAAAAAATGACATTCCATTGTCCGTTTTTTTTGCAGGCTTAATTGTGCATTGCAGTTCTTTGGCAAGCTTCTCCAGCTTTATGCTGAAGGCTGTTCCGTCTATCACTGCCAGATCACTGGCGCAGAGGTCGCTCAAAGAGTTCAAAGGATACCGCAGGTGATTGTGCACGATAAGCAGACCGCTTTCCAGGTAGGGATGTCCTTTGATCAATTTTTTATCTTCCAGGGGCTTATGCGGGGGACCAATTAGAAGAAGCTGCAGCCTGCCCTGCTTCAAATCATCAACAGCCTGCTCGTAGTCTTTCAGTTTGATAAGTTCGGCCTTAAGCCCGTGTTCCTGATGAAAAAGATCCAGAAGCTCCCTTTCAAAACCAGGACCATAAGGACTCAGTTTTGAAAGCACCCTTTCAGAGGGAAAGTAGCCTGTTTTTATTATTTCTTTATTCCAGGCCGGCAGTTCATCATATTTTCCAATATACCATATTATCAATCCTGCCTGTATTAGAACAAGTATGACAAGACTGAAAATCTCCCTTAAGCTCAAAGCAGCTTTGCAGAAACAGCGGTTTTGCATCAATGTCTTCCCGATAGAGTCAGTTGAGATGTACCGAACATAGTATCAGTTCCGGATTCAAAAACTTCCGTAATACAGATCATTATGCTCCAGTGTTCATTTTGATGCAATTGAGGAATAAGATCTGCAATCAATTTGGATTACAAACCTGTTAAAAGTACTTATATATAATTTCTAAAATACTTCCCCTGAAATAGCAAACTTTGACCCGGATGGGCTCATTGACTTTGCTCTGCCGGTATTTTAAACAAAAAAGCGATTTTCAAGAAATTGTGCTTGATGCCCGCAGGACAGGTTCGTCCATTCCTGAACCGGAAATTATTCCCGGTTATTGAGCAAATTCAGAAGCGGGCATTGCATTCAGGGAGAATTATGCATGTCTAATATGGTTGTTTTCGGCGCCCAATGGGGCGATGAGGGCAAGGGCAAAATTGTTGATATCATGACCGAACATGCCCAGGTTATAGTCCGCTTTCAGGGCGGCAACAACGCGGGGCACACCCTGGTCACAGGCGGACGGAAGATCATTCTGCATCTGATTCCTTCAGGAATTCTGCATGCCGACAAACTTTGCCTGATCGGCAACGGGGTAGTCCTTGATCCTGACGTGCTGTGCCGGGAAATTGACGAACTTGTCAAGGGGGGTATCGCTATCAGCCCGGTCAATCTGGGCATAAGCAAGAAAACCCACCTGATCATGCCCTATCATAAAGCCCTTGACCAGGCCAGGGAAGCAGCCAAATCCGGTCCGGACAAGATCGGTACAACAGGAAGAGGCATCGGTCCATGTTATGAGGACAAAATGGCTCGCATCGGAGTCCGGGCGGGAGATCTTCAGGATCTGGACCTGATCAGGCACAAGATCGACAAGGCATTGCTGGAAAAAAATTCCCTGCTTCAAAACCTTTATCAGCAGCAGAAGATCGACTCGCGGGAGGTGCTTGAGCATATCCGTCCACTGGCCGCAAGGCTCGTTCCTTATTTGACCGATGTTTCCCATCAGATTCAAACAGCCCGGGAAAACGGCCACACGGTCTTATTCGAAGGAGCGCAGGGAGTACAGCTGGATATCGATCACGGAACCTATCCCTTTGTGACCTCTTCCAATACCGTCTGTGGCAACGCTTCAGCAGGTTCCGGAAGCTTCTATAAGGCACAGCAGGTGATCGGCGTGGTCAAAGCCTATACCACAAGAGTCGGGCAGGGTCCATTTCCTACGGAACAAACCAACTCCTGCGGAGAGCATATGCAGGTGCAGGGAGCTGAATATGGATCGACCACAGGACGAAAAAGACGCTGCGGCTGGCTTGATCTGGCCATACTCAGGGAAGCGGTCCGCCTTTGCGGGCCTACTGAAATAGCCCTGACCAAGCTCGATGTCCTGAGCGGCCTGGATGAACTGAGGATCTGCACCGCTTATGAATATCTCGGACAAAAGGTGCTTTATCCTCCTCAGGAGGAGAATGCTCTGAAAAAAGTATTGCCGGTATATGAGGAACTGAAGGGCTGGAAAGAGGATATAAGCATGTGCCGTAAACTCGATGATCTTCCTGAAAATGCAAGAGCCCTTATCAGATACATTGAACAGGCTCTTAACACTCCGGTCCGCATCATCTCCGTAGGCCCGGACAGAGAGCAGACCATCAGGTGACAGAGGACATAAACGTGCAGGAAAAAAAGTTGCTCAGCTCACAGCCGCAGATTATCAGTCTTTTATCCAGACTGGCTTTAAATCCACCAAGCAGCCTTATTCTGGAAGGTGGAGAAGCTGAAGAGCGCCTGGCACTGAGCAAGTACCTGCTTAAGAAGCTTAACTGCAATGACGCACCAAACGGTCCATGTCTTGAATGTACTGTGTGCACGAAGATAGATGCTGATGTTTTCAGGGATCTGTTTCTGCTTGACCCTCAGGATGGTTTGAGCGTTGATCATATTCGCGAGCTGAGACCCATTCTGGCCCAAAAGCCTCGTCACAGATGGCGCATGATAGTTATTGCCGGCTCCGGAGATTTGAACATTCCCTGTGCCAATGCCCTGCTCAAATCTGTGGAGGAACCTGTCAGCAGGAATTGTTTTATTTTTCTGGCTGCTCAAAGAGAGCACCTTGTGCCTACTTTGATTTCCAGAAGCTTTGTGCTCACTTTGGCCCGCAGACCTTGGACGGCTTCTGATCAGGAGTCCGAAGAACTGTACCGTGAATTCTCGGGTTTTGTTGTCACAGGCCGCGGGTTTATGGACAGCACATCCGGAAAAAATTTTTTGAGTCTGAACCAGGCCAGACAGTTTCTGACCAGGATACAGAATGAACTGGCAGGCGCTCAGCGCGGAGAACAAAGTCCGTTCATGAATCTTGCACCACAATCATGGTACCGGATGAACAAGGTGCTGCATACTGCCTTCTACGCCTTGTCGTGCAGGGTGCGCATCGACCTGGTACTGCAGTGGCTTGCGTTAACTTTTTGGCAGATCCGCAGGACAAACTGAATATGTTTAGTGAACAGGATATATACCTATTTAAACAAGGACGGCACTTTCGGCTGTACCGTCATCTGGGAGCCCATGTAGTCATGCACGGCGGAGTCCGGGGGACCTACTTTGCTGTCTGGGCACCAAATGCTTCCAGAGTCAGCGTGACCGGAGATTTCAACTACTGGAACAAAGATTCCCACCAGCTGAACCATCGCAGCGACAGCTCAGGCATCTGGGAAGGTTTCGTACCTGAAGCAATGCCGGGTCAGAAGTACAAATATCACATTCAGTCCAGGTTTCACGGCTATTCCGCAGACAAAGGCGATCCTTTCGCCTTTTTCTGGGAAACCGCTCCCAACACAGCCTCCATTATCTGGAAAATGGACTATGACTGGGGGGATCAGGAATGGATGCAGAACCGGCACAAGAATAACAAGCACGATAAACCCATGGCCATTTATGAGATGCACATGGGCTCCTGGCAAAGAGACCCGGCAGACCACTTGCGTCTTCTGAGCTACCGGGAGTTGGCTGAAAAACTTCCACCTTACCTTCTGGAAATGGGCTTTACCCATGTGGAATTCATGCCGGTCTGCGAACATCCCTTCTACGGTTCGTGGGGCTATCAGATTCTTGGCTTTTTCGCTCCGACCAGCCGCTACGGCACTCCGCAGGATTTCATGTATCTTGTGGATGTTCTGCATCAAAACGGCATAGGGGTTATCCTGGACTGGGTTCCTTCCCACTTTCCGACTGACGAGGTCGGACTTGGCTATTTCGATGGAACACATCTGTATGAACACATGGACCCGCGTAAGGGATTTCATCCGGAATGGAAAAGCTTTATCTTCAATTACGGCCGCCATGAAGTGGTTAATTTTCTGATCAGCAACGCTCTCTTCTGGCTGGATTTTTACCATATCGACGGACTGCGCCTGGATGCGGTGGCTTCCATGCTCTACCTGGATTATGCCCGCAATGAAGGCGAATGGGAGCCAAATGAATTCGGAGGCAATGAAAACATCGAAGCCATCGAGTTTCTTAAATCGCTGAACAAAGAGGTTTACCGCTCCTATCCGGACGTGCACACCTTTGCTGAGGAATCCACTTCCTGGCCCATGGTTTCGAGGCCGACCTATGTCGGCGGGCTGGGATTCGGTTTCAAATGGAACATGGGCTGGATGAACGACACTTTGAGCTTTGTGAGCAAAGAACCTGTTTTTCGCAAATACCACCATAACCAGATGACTTTCAGCATCTGGTACGCTTTTACTGAAAATTTCGTCCTGCCCCTGTCCCATGATGAAGTGGTCCATGAAAAAGGTTCCCTGCTGTCCAAGATGCCGGGGGATTACTGGCAGAAGTTCGCCAACCTGCGTCTTCTGCTTGGTTATATGTACGCCCATCCAGGGAAAAAAATGCTGTTCATGGGTGCTGAACTGGGGCAGTGGAATGAATGGAATCATGACAACAGTCTGGACTGGCATCTCTTGGAATATGATCCGCACAGACAGGTGCAGTACTGGCTCAAAGAGCTGAACAGATACTATCAAAACCGTTCCCAGTTGTATGAACTGGATTTTGAGCCGGACGGTTTTGAATGGATAGACTGTCAGGATTCTGATTCAAGCGTGCTCTCATTTATCCGCCTGAATAAGAATAAAAAGCCCGTTCTGGTCGCGGCCAATTTTACCCCGGTACCCAGATCAGATTATGTTCTGGGCGCGCCGGTTCCCGGTCAGTGGGAGGAGATGTTGAACAGCGATGACGGCCGCTTCGGTGGTTCAGGCGTACTCAACAACTTTCCCCGTTACACCGAGGAATTAGCCGCACATGGACGTCCCCAGTCCCTGCGTCTGAACCTGCCTCCTTTAGGAATAATTTTTCTGGAGCCGGTCTCATGAAGAGATTATCAGGAATCCTCCTGCACGTGTCTTCACTGCCGGGATCATATGGAGTAGGTGATTTTGGAGCTCATGCGTACAGATTCGTGGATTTTCTGGTCAGCTGCAAACAGAAGATGTGGCAGATTCTGCCTCTGAATCCCACAACCTCGGGAGCGGGCAATTCTCCATATTCAAGCTACAGCGCCTTTGCCGGCAATCAATTGTTCATTGATCCTGAACAGTTGATGGATCAGGGCATGCTCGACCTGCATGATCTTAACCATGCATTTTCATTCCCTGCTCATCGGGCGGACTATGCACAGGCGCAAGTCTTGCGCAAAGCTCTGCTGAAGAAGGCCTTCAACCGCTATCAGGGAAGACTGGCAGATGATGCCAGATTCGCACTTTTTTGCGATGAAAATGTATACTGGCTTGAAGATTTTGCCTTGTTCAGCGCGCTCAAAGCCCGTTTTCAGGGAGCGCCCTGGTATGAATGGCCTGAAGAACTGCGGCAGCGTCAGGGAAGCGAGATTAAGCGGTGCAAAGAAACACTGCACATGGAGATCCTTGAGGAAAAATTCTACCAGTATCTTTTCTTTTCTCAATGGCAGAAGCTCAGAACCTATGCCAATAACCGTAAAATCGTCATATTCGGAGATCTGCCCATATATGTAAGTCTGGACAGCTGCGATGTCTGGGCTCACCCGCATCTGTTTCTTCTGGACGAGCAGAAAAAACCTGTTTTTCTAGCTGGAGCTCCTCCGGATTATTTCAGCGAGCATGGTCAGTTCTGGGGCAATCCTCTGTACAACTGGGAAGAGTGTGCCAGAGAGAACTACACATGGTGGCTTAAGCGCATCCGGCAGAATATGGTCATGTTTGATCTGTTAAGGTTTGATCATTTCAGAGGCTTTGCCTCCTACTGGAGTATACCTGCCGGTTCTGAAACAGCCGCCAACGGCCAGTGGGTTCAGGGTCCCGGTGAACATTTCTGGTCCGTATTGACCCGGGAAATTCCTCCGGTTCATTTTGTTGCTGAAGATCTTGGCTATATAACTCCGGATGTACACGAGCTCAGGGACAAATACAATCTTCCGGGCATGAAGGTTCTGCAGTTCGCCTTTGGAGATGACATGCCTTCCAACCCGTATATTCCGCACAACCACATTCCAAACAGCGTGGTTTATACCGGAACTCACGACAACAACACCGTACGCGGATGGTACGAGGAAGAGCTGGATCAAAATTCAAGGATCAGGCTGGAAAAGTATGCTGACCGTGAGATTAACCGTAAGAATGTAGCCAGGGAAATGATCCGGCTGGCTTTGTCTTCCGCATCACTTTATTGTATACTGCCCATGCAGGATGTATTGGGGCTGGACTCCTGGGCGCGCATGAACAAACCTTCAGTGGGCGGCAGCAACTGGGAATGGAGGGTCGACTGGTCAGGATTCGATATGCAGGTCAAGGATTTTCTGCATCATTACACGGTTATATATGGACGAAACGATTTCAGGAATGAATAATTTGGGGTGCAGCACTCTGGAAATCTATACCAAAAACCGGAGGGGGGATACGTGAACGCCTTTAGAGTAATATTCTATATGCTGGTTATTGCGGCTGCGTTGCTTGTACTTGTTCAAAATACGGATACGCTCGGTCACCAGGCCCCCCTGGAACTCGATCTATGGCTTTTTCAGCTGACTTCACCGGCAATTGCCATGTATGTTTTTATATTTCTGATTTTTATCCTTGGCATCTTAATTGGAACTCTAACCTTTTACCCCGGAAACCGGGAGCTCAAAGAAAACCTGAGGCTGCTCAGAAACAGAACAGAATTGCTCAAGGAGGAACTCTGGACTGTTGAGAATGAAAGAGCTCATAAACTGAGAGAAATACGCGGAGAGAAAGGTTTTGATGAGAAAATCGCCCATGACCGGTCTATCCAGGATTACCAG
>SLAE01000116.1 GCA_007127015.1 Desulfonatronospira sp.
ACTTCCACCAGAAGGATCTCTCCTCCCACTTCAGTCCAGGCCACTCCGGTAGCTACGCCGACCAGAGGCTTATCTTCCCTTTCACCATGATGGATTCTGGATACGCCCAGATATGAGGGAACGTTTTTGGCGGTCACCATGACCTTTTTTTCTTCCTTATCCATGTTCTCCACCTTCTTTTTGGCCACTTTGCGGCAGATGGAGGCTATTTCTCGTTCCAGGTTGCGCACTCCGGCTTCACGGGTGTAATTGCGAATGATTTCAGCAATGGCACCTTCGGAGATGGAGACGTCGTTCTGAGTCAAACCATGAAAACCTCTTTGTTTGGGCCAGATGAAGTCTTTGGCGATCCTGGTCTTTTCCGTTTCCAGATAACCAGGCAGCTTGATAACTTCCATGCGGTCCTGAAGAGGCGCAGGTATTGCCTGCAGGTAGTTGGCCGTAGTGATGAAGAATACGTTGGACAAATCATAATCCAGATCCAGATAGTGGTCATTGAAGGCAGAATTCTGTTCAGGATCAAGAACTTCCAGCAGGGCAGCGGAAGGATCTCCCCGAAAATCCATGCTCATTTTGTCCACTTCATCCAGGCAGAAGACCGGATTATTGGTCTTTACCCTTTTCAGGCTCTGGATGATCTTTCCGGGCAAAGCTCCCACGTAGGTCCGCCTGTGTCCTCTGATCTCGGCTTCATCGCGCACACCGCCCAGAGACTGGCGGATGAATTCGCGCTGCGTAGCCCTGGCCACGGATCTGGCCAGAGAGGTTTTACCCACTCCCGGAGGTCCTACCAGACAAAGGATCGGTCCGCGCATTTTCTCAACCAGGCTCTGCACGGACAGGTATTCCAGAATTCTCTGCTTCGGCTTTTCCAGGCCGTAATGATCTTCATCCAGAATCTTCTTGGCCAGGTTAATATCTGTCCTGGTATCCTTGAGCTCGTTCCAGGGCAGGGCCAGAATCCAGTCCACATAGTTGAGCAGAACACTGTACTCTCCGGCATTGGGAGGCATTGTCCGCAGCTTTTTGATTTCCTCCATTGCCTTTTCTCTGGCCTGCTCAGGCATGTTTTTCCGCTCAACTTTTTCCTGCAGAAGGTCAAGCTCGGCTTTGGGATCATTGTCCCGTCCCATTTCCTTATGAATGGCCTTGAGCTGTTCAGAGAGATAATATTCGCGCTGATTCTTCTCCATCTGGTTCTTAACCCTGGACTTAATCTTCTTTTCCAGGGAAAAAACCTCTATTTCGCCCTGCAGGTGGGCAAAAGTCATCTGCAGACGCTTGAACTGGTCAAATTCCTCCAGCACCTCCTGTTTGTCCTGAAAATCCACTTTCAGGTGGGGCATGATCGCGTCGGCTATGTCCCCGGGATTCTCCATGCTGTTTATGGACTGCACCGATTCCTTGGCGATTTTGGTATTATTCTTGGCGTATTCCTCAAAAGCTTCCTTGATGGCCCGAACCAGAGCTTCTGTTTCGGAATTATCGTTTTCCTCCTCAGCCAGGAAATAAGCATCAACTTCAGGAACTTCCTGTTCAAAATTCACCTTTTCAGGATTCACCGCAGCCCGGTGCAGACCCTCAAAAAGAACCTTGACGGTGCCGTCCGGCAAACGAAACATCTGCAAAATCCTGCTTACGCAACCACAGGCGTATATACCTTCGGCTGAAGGCTTTTCTTTCTTGGGGTCATTCTGGGTGACCAGAAAAATTTTCTTGTTATAATTGTTCAATGCATGTTCAATGGCTTTAATCGATGATTCACGTCCGACCAGAAGAGGAACAATGGCCTTGGGAAACATGACCACTTCGCGCAGGGTCATAAGAGGCAGCTTTTGTCCTTTGGACGCTGAATTCTTTGAAAAAAACTTCTTTATCATTAATTCACCTCATTAAAGTGTATATTATATTTTACCGGGGAATTCCCCGCAAAAAAGGTTTGTTGCCACGACGTAAACTAAGTAATCATTAGCCTTATGCTTGGCAATACTGGACAAAAATTTTTAATATTTTCAAGTTGTTGTCAAAAAAATCATTCCTGTTCCAGGTTAAGCAGAATTTTTTTTAGTTCCATTCCTCCGGTAAAACCACCGCAGCGTTGATTCGCGCCGATGACCCGGTGACAGGGGATAAGCAGAGGCCATGGGTTGTTGGCCATGGCCGTACCTGCCGCCCGGGCCGCCCGCGGATGACCGGCCAGAGCGGCAAGCCGGGAGTAAGTTATGGTCCGTCCCCAGGGTACAGACCATAAAAGAGTCTTGAGTATTCCGGCCTGAAAAGAGGATAATGAACTCCAGTCAAGAGGAGCGTTCAGCCACAAAGAAGGTTCCCGGTCCAGATAACCCCTGGCAAGGGCTTTAAGCAAAAAAGAAGGTTCTTTGGATGTACCTGCAGCTTGTTTTTCATTGCCGGACACAGGCTTAAGAACAGTTTGTGAAACTTTGTTCCCGGACCAGTGCAGCTGCAGAATGAAACTGTTGTGAAACAAATATTCAATCATAAATCATAAAATTATATATTTCTTTATATAATACTCCGAACAACTTGAGTAAAGAGTTTTATTCAGGCTTGCAACTGGTTCTTGACCACGTTTTTTATGATAAAGTCAGACAATATTTATATTTACAACGGTCAAAGCTTCAATTTATATAATTATAAAAAATAAGGAGTGTATTATGAGTCAACGGGTGGTTATTATCGGAGCTGTGGCGCTGGGTCCAAAGGCCGCGTGCAGGTTCAAGCGACTGGAGCCGGATTCAGAGGTGATCATGATCGATGAAAACGCCATTATCTCTTATGGAGGCTGCGGTATACCCTATTATGTTTCCGGAGATGTAAGTGATGCAAAAGCGCTTCAGTCCACTACTTTTCACATGGTGCGCGATGAGGCTTTTTTCAGGGAGGCCAAGGGAATTGATGTGCGTACCCGTTCCAGAGCTCTAAGCATTGATCCCCGGGCCAGGCAGGTATTGATTCATGATCTTGAAAGTAATCATGAGTACCTTCTAAGTTACGATAAGCTGGTGCTGTCTACGGGAAGCCGTCCCAGGATTCTTCCTCTGCCCGGAGTGGATCTGCCCGGGGTTTACGCCATATCCGGCATGGAAGAAGCCATAAGGCTCAAGGAACAGATCAGCCGTGGCGGCGTGGAAAAGGCTGTTGTGGTCGGAGCAGGGCTTATCGGTCTGGAGATGGCCGAGGCTTTGACTGATTTGTGGGGAATCGAGACCTGTATAGTAGAGATCGCTTCCCAGGTTTTGCCGGGATTTATCAGTCCGGATATGGCCCGCATGGTTCATAATGTTCTGGAAGATAACGGTATCACCCTCTATACGTCGGAGCAGGTAGAGAAAATCAGTGGCTCCGCGCGGGTGCAAAAGGTGATAACAGACAAGCGGGAACTGGATGCCGATCTGGTGGTACTGGCCGCCGGAGTAGTTCCCAATTCCAGGCTGGCCCTGGAAGCCGGGCTGGAGGTTTCGCCCCAGGGGGCTGTTGTGGTGGACAGACAGATGCGCACCTCTGATGAACACATATTTGCCGGAGGGGACTGCGTTCAGATAGAAAACCTGGTTACAGGCAAGCCCGGGTACTATCCGATGGGCTCCATGGCTAACCGTCAGGGACGGGTCATAGGGACAAACCTGGCTGGAGGAGAAGATGAATTTCCCGGAGCTGTGGGTTCTTTTGTGGTAAAGATTTTTGATCATGCCGCGGCCGGGACCGGACTCAGCCCGGAAAGCGCCCGCAGACAGGGTTTTGAAGTATTCAGCGCGTATGTGGCCCAGTTCGACAAATCTCACTTTTACCCGGAAAAGGATCTATTGTACCTGGAGCTGGTGGTGGAACAAAATACCGGGCGTATTCTGGGCCTGCAGGGTCTGAGCACCGGTGGAGACAGTCTCAAGGGACGCATTGACGCTGTAGCGGCCATCCTGGCGAGCAAACCAACTACAATGGATTTAAGTAATCTGGAAGTCTGCTACTCCCCGCCTTTCGGTTCAGCCATGGACGCCCTGAACAACCTGGGACATGTGGCTGAAAATATCCTTAAAGGACGCAACAGAGGCATAGGCCCTGGAGAATTTGCAAAGCTGTGGCAGGACAGGGACAAGCGGGACGTAGCGTTCATGGACTGCCGAGGTGAAGATAATGCCGGGCCGCTGGTGGAAAAGTATCCGGAAAAATGGAAGAATGTGCAGACCGAAACTCTTGACAAAAACCTGCATCTGGTGCCCGGTGCCGAGACCATCGTCCTTGTGTGCAACAATGGCGGTCGTTCATATGAAGCTCAACTCAAGCTGGCCGGCAAAGGCATCACCAACACGCTCAATGCCCACGGAGGCATGGCTTTGCTCAAAAAATGGGGAGTTGATATATGATCCTTGTCTGGCAAAGAAAACCGTTTGCCATATTTGAATCGTATTACGCGATTATTGAGCGGATATGACTGAACAGGGTCAATGGGAACGTAGGCAGTATCTGTACGCGCTTATGCAAATTGCCTGTCCATGAGCAGGTGCGTAAAATAGCCGAACACTGAGGCCAGATAAAAGGGCAGCAGGATGATCAGGGGGATCTGATAAAAGAGGGCCGGCAGGAGCATTATCAGCATGGGAATGATGAGCATGGCCCACCAGGTGTGAATGAATCCCCTGTGTTTGGCAGCTACTGGAATCATGGCCAGAAAACCCAGGACAGCGGCCCATTTGTAGAGTCCCAAGGCCATCAGGGTCAGGTTGATCGCCAGGAGCAGGAGATAGAAAAATTTCTGGCCTTTGGAGTCGGTATCCACATCAGGAAATAGAGCTCCCAGAAGCACGCAGCCCATAAGGGCCAGAGCATGCAGTGGTTCAGGCTGATACCATTCAAGCCAGTTCAGAGAGGCCAGCGCTCCAGCGCCAAGCGCAAGTGCACCGGCTATATGACCTTTATATCCCGGCACTGAAAATTTCCTGCCCGATGGTTTCCAGCATACAGCGGAATTGCAAATAAAACCCCAGGATTTTAAAAAAGCAAAAAAATGTCAGTTCGTGAGCAATGCGCCTTTGCATGCGTCTGGAAAGCTTTAACTTGAAAGAAATATCTCTTGTCCCGGCAATGGTCAAGCATGGAGATCAGGCAGAAATTCACTGTTCGGCATAAGTTGACCATGTTTTAAATAGAATAAAACAATATTTTGACTGGCCATAATAATCAGTGTAATTGATCCGTAATTTAAGTGCTTTATTGCCGGTCTTAATTGAGCATCTCAAAAGCGGATATTGTTCATGGCATAATTTTTCAAGCTGAAATAAGCGCATTGCCGATCCATGCATCAGTTCCTGAAAGAGGAAGATCGCTACTGAATTCTATTTTTGATTTTACAGAATTAAAATGACCAAAGAAATACGTTTCAAAGAAATAGACCATAGCTCTCTGGATGAAACCAGAGCTTTCAAGGTCCAGAAAAGGATCCATGAAAAAATTGACGATTACGGCGAATACGCATTCAGCCCCATTCAAAGCTCAGCCCTGAATGTTTTTTTCGATCTTTCCCAGGAATATGAATCATTTCCTGACCTGCTGGCTGTCTGTGTTCTTGTGCCCAAGGTTTTTTTCGATCTGGAATGCAGCCTTTATCTTCTCAGGGAAAACAGGGTGGAAAAGGTGACAGCCTGCCCGGACAAGCTTTCCCAAATTGAGCTTGAAGGTATTGAGGGTCTGGAGATGTCCTCAAAGCCGAAAGTGGAAAACAACTGCCTGTATCTGCCCATCAAAGGCAACAGGGAACTTTTGAATCAGCTGCCCTACAGTCTGCCCCAGGGACTGATCGGCATGCTGGAAATCTATCCTGCCCGAAAAACCAACGAACACAGCCGCCTTTTTTTTGAAAAATATGCCAATAGAGTGGGATTTCAGCTGCACATGCGCATGATCAGCTGGAAAAACGAGGAGCATCTGCAGTTCATCCGCTCTCTGGTCAAGGACATAAGCCATAATGTTATTGTACCCAACATGTTTTTCAAAATTTTTTACCGGCGCATGGAAGCTCAGATAAATGCTTTGGGGCAATTGAAACAGGACATCGAACAGGCGGCCCATAGACAGGACAGTGAAGTGTGGGGGCAGGAGATGGGCTACCAGGAAATCATCCCTCGACTTGATTACATTTATACCGGGCTGAAAGAGCAGCACAGTGAGATACTTAATCATTACGAGCAGACCAGCCTTTTTCTGGAAACTCTTTTGCGCCGCAGTCATTTTGAACAGGGCAAATATGTCCTGGAAAGAAAGGTGCTGAATTTTAAAAGCCAGATCATCGATCCTCAGGTGGAGCGCTTTACTTCCCAGTTCAGGGAGAAAGGCATAGAAATAGCCATGGCCGGAGTTCCGGACCAGGAGATCGAGGTGGTCGTGGACAAGGGACTCATCAGCCAGGTCTATGCCAATCTGTTTTCCAACGCTGTGAAATACACTCAGGAAGTAACGAATTTTTCAGGAAACAGGGCAAAATTCATCTCTTACGGCTGGGAACATATGCCCGATTATTTCGGGCCGAATAAACCGGGCATCAAACTGAATGTATTCAGCACTGGAGAGCATATCAAGGATGAAGAACAGGCAAAGCTCTTCCGAGAAGGATTCAGAGCCGACAATGTGGGCCTGGAGCAGGGTACGGGGCACGGGCTCTTTTTCATCAAGGAAATTGTGGAGCTGCACGGAGGTGAAGTGGGTTATGAGCCCACGCCTCTGGGCAACAATTTCTTCTTCATTCTTCCTCTCTCCGATCCTACAGATTAATCGGCATCTATTCTCAAAATCTTTTTCCAGGACATGGAAAGTTAAAGAATTTAGCCTGCCGGCCCGGCACCCGGCTTGAGAGGACAATTTTTTCAAGCCCCCGGTTTATTTGTCAGCTCAAGCCGGGTGCCGGGCCGTATCATCAGGTTGTCTTTTTGCTAAATACCTCAATGTCAATGGCCGGAAGACTCAAAAGTTCCACTGAACCCCGGGATCCAAGTTCTACGGACATTTTCATGATTGTTTCATTGTCCGGGGCTTCGACAATATTCACAAAGTCATATGGACCCAGAATGGCGTACTGCTTTTTAACCTTAACTCCCATTGCCTCCAGCTCCTTGTTCACCTCCATGATGCGTCCGGGCTTGTTCTTAACTGTCTTGCGCCCTTCATCGGTCAGCTTGCTCAAAATAATGTACTC
>SLAE01000172.1 GCA_007127015.1 Desulfonatronospira sp.
GTGGATGGAATTTTCAGCCGCACTTCTTCTGCGCCGCGGGTCAGAACAATTTCTCCTCCTTCCATCTTATCAGCTATCTGACGCAGTATGGCTGCCACTTCACTGATGCTTTTTTTCTCTTCACTTTTAAAAAGGACAACTTCCATTATAATCTCCTTTTTCATGTACCGTATAAGATTATCTGCTGCTGCCGTCTAGTTGTCCGGCAGAGGCACTGAAGTCATTAAGTATTTCAAATCTTCGTCAGTAAAATAAAATCCCAAACCGGCAAAGAAGGAAGAATCTCTTCTGCTTACATAATCATCAAATCCGGCTGTGAGATAAAAATTATCCAGAAAATATAAATTCGCACCGGACTTGAGGTGAGGACGATCCGCACCTAGATCGAAAAATTCAGTATAAAGCTTAATACGCTCATCCCATAAGAAATAGTCCATGCCGAAGCCGCCTGTGGATTCGATCAGGCCTCCGCGAAGGATGAAATTGTTCCACCTTTTGGCCAGCTGGGCCGAAAATTTTATTCTGTCCTTTTGAGTTTTTTCCTCCCGTTCCCTGACTTCTCTTTGAAATTCTCCGTCAACCCATTTTCTGGTTGTTGTATCTGTGGTTCTTGTCCTGCCTTTTGGGTCGTCGACAAGAGATAAGAGATAGAATCTGTCCTCTGCCGGCTGCAGAGTAAGATTGAGATAGGACTTCATATCTCCTGTTCTGGCCATATATTCACTTCGAAAATCCACCACTGTCTGAAACCGGTCAAAACGGTCCAGAAATTCATTAATTCCATCCAGGGCATCGTCGATTTTTCTGCCGGTGTCGTCTTCAGTGATAAGCTTGCCCAGGGTGCCTTCACCTTCTTCCAGCTTTCGGGTTATGCCCTCCAGGGATGCGGCCGTCCTGCGCAGATCCTCACTCATCTGCCTGTCCTCGAGCAGGGTGGTCACCGGACCTTCTCCGTGCTGAACTGTTTCCAGGATATCACCGATTCTGCTTAAGGTAATGTTCAGTTGATCGGAATAGGTAGCAAAGTTGTCGATTATCTGATTAATGTTTTCCTTATTGGCCTGGCTAATTTGTTGCAGGTCTCCGGAAAAATTTTCAAAATTGGAGACGACCATTTCAATGCCCCGGGCATTGGTCTGCACGATCTGATTCAACTGTACAGCGGCCATGCGCAGATGCTCGAAGAATTCACGCATGTCCCGCTCTCCTTCAGGGCCTCCGAAAACATTAGCCACGCTTCTGCTGACTTCGCTGATATCATCGGCAATATCCCCGACACGGGCCATGACCTGATCCAGATCTGTAGGCTGAATTCCGTGAGCCACCATACCGCCGTCCTCGAGCGCCTGCTGTTGAGGACTGCCGGGATTTATCTCCACGAATTTATCTCCCAGTACACCTCTTGTTCTTATGGTTGCTCTGGAGTCTGCATATATGGTAATATCCTCGCGTATGACCATGCTTACTCTGGCCCTGTGATTAACAAGAGAAATTTCCTTCACGGATCCTACGTTGATGCCAGCTATTTCCACAGGAGAATTGGCTTGCAGACCGGATACATTTTCAAAATCAGCGTGCACCGTATACGTATCTCTGGTAATAATGCGGTCCCTGGTGATCAACGTGGTGAGGTAAGCCAAAAGAAGGATGGCAATGAAAACGAAAATGCCCACCTTGATCTCCATACCCGGACTTTTAGCCATAAATCACCTGCTGTGAAGAACACCGGAAGCTTGAACATGGTGCTCCTGCTTGATTAATTGATCTGTATCGGCCCTCTGGCCTCTCCCTTTATAAACTGGCGCACGACAGGGTCAGAGCTTTCCCTGATTTCTTCAGGAGATCCCTGAGCTATAATTTTTCCCTGGTAAAGCATGAAGATATTGTCTGCAATTTTCATGGTCGCGCTTATATCATGACTGATGACGATGCATGTTGCCCCGAATTCTTCTTTGGTGCGCAGAATAAGATCGTTTATGGTCGCCCCTACTACCGGGTCAAGACCTGATGTGGGCTCATCAAATAAGACTATCTTGGGTTCCATGATCAAGGCCCTGGCCAGCCCCACCCTTTTGCGCATACCTCCTGAAAGCTCTGCCGGCATCTTGGTGCCCATACCCTGAAGACCTACTCCGGCCAGCTGGTCCTGGACAATGCTCATAATTTCCTTGTAACTCTTGGAAGTATGTTCATGCAAGGGAAAAGCCACATTTTCTTCCACGCTCAAGGAATCAAACAGCGCAGCCTCCTGAAAAAGCATGCCGAAATCCCTCCGCACTTGAGCCATCTCCCGTTCAGACATAGGCACGATATCCCGGTTTCTGACCAGAATACGTCCCCGGTCCGGCTTGAGCAGTCCGATGATATGCTTCATCAGTACGCTTTTTCCTCCTCCGCTGCGGCCTATGATAATATTTACCTTGTCCTGCTCCAGATTAAGATCAAGTTCGTCCAGTACGGTAAATTCACCAAATCTTTTAGTCAGACCTTCAATCCTGATGATGTAACGATCCTGCTCCATGCTGCATCCTAGAACATCAGCGCGGTCAAAAAGTAATCACTTACGAGGATGAGAACGCAGGACATGACCACTGCCTGAGTTGTTGCTCTTCCCACCCCCTCAGCTCCGCCGGAGGTATAAAAGCCATGATAACAGCTCACAAGAGTCAATATCCCTCCGAAGACAGATGCTTTTACCAGTCCGTTATACACATCAGCCAGTTCTACATACTCGTATATCCTGTTCATAAACATTCCGCCGTGAATATCCAGGATCTGTACCCCGACCAAATATCCACCGAAGATACCGAGCACATCGCTTATAATAGTCAGCAGAGGCAGCATGATGAAGCCTGCCAGGACTCTGGGCATGACCAGGTACTGCACAGGATTGATGGCCATGACCGTTAGCGCGTCAATCTGCTCTGTAACCCGCATGGTCCCGATTTCGGCGCAGATAGCGGAACCGGCCCTTCCGGCGACCATGAGCCCGGTGATGACAGGGCCTAATTCTCTGGTCATGGATAAAGCTACAGTAGCTCCAACAAGAGTTTCTGCGCCGAACATGCGAAACGCATGATAGGTCTGCAGTGCCAGGACCATTCCTGTAAAAAGAGAAGTCAAACCAACCACGAACAGGGAATTTACACCGATAAACTCCATTTGCTTAAAAAACAGACGAACCCTGAATGGAGGACGGAAAAGCCAGAGAAAAGCCTGGACGAAAAGAAGCATCATCCGGCCCAGTTCCTGGAGGAACATTAGAAAATTATGCCCTAGCCAGCCGAAAAAATTTTTCATATTGCCATACACTTGATGGTAAAAGATAGGGCCTATTCTTCGATGAGAGAAGTGTAAAACATGAGTTCCTCCGGAAAGCGGGTAAAAATCTTGTCTCTGACCAGACGGTTGCTTTGCAGAACGTCATCGCTGTTTAATACCTGTCTTAAAAGAGTTTTGCACTCATCCATTGTCGTCTGGCGGATTATGCGCTTAATGCCGGGTATGGCCTGAGGATTAAGGCTTATCGAGTCAAGCTGCATGCCCATAAGAATTGGAATACAATAAGGATCTGCAGCAATTTCACCGCATACATTGACTTCGATTCCTGCTTCATGGCCAGCGTCAATTACGTACTTTATGCTTCTGAGCACTGCCGGGTGTAAAGGCTGATAAAGGTATGAGACATACTTGTTGGTTCGGTCGATCCCCAATGAATATTGTATCAGGTCGTTGGTGCCGATACTGAAAAAATCCACTTCTTTTGCCAGCAAATCTGCAATCAGCACGGCACTGGGAAGTTCAACCATAATCCCCAGCGGCAGATCCGGATTAAATTTGACTTTCTGTACTCTAAGTTCATCACGTACCTTAAAGTATATTTTTTTGACTTCCTGAAGCTCCTGCAGCCCAGAAATCATGGGGAACATAATGGAAACGTTGCCCATGATGCCGGCTCTTAAAATTGCTCTCAGCTGAGCAGTAAAAAGATCCAGATTTTGCTGACAGAAACGGATGGCCCGCAAACCAAGAGCAGGATTGAGTTCATGAATGTGAGGGAAGAGAGGGGCAATCTTGTCCGCACCCAGATCCAGAGTGCGGAATACTACCCGCTGAGGGTAAACTATGGAGGCCAGATCACGATATTCTTCAAAAAGTTCGTCTTCTGAAGGCAGACTGTTTCGATTGAGAAAGCTGTACTCAGTGCGGTAAAGTCCGATACCTTCACCGCCATTATCAATGACCGCGGTGACTTCCTCAAAGAGTTCTATATTGGCCAGTACCTGCATCTGGAAACCATCGATGGTTTCGCCCGGCAAATAGCAGTTGCGTCTGACCTGGGAATAGTAATCACTGAAGCGGCGCCTGAGCTCTTTAAATCCAGCAAGTTCTTCTTCATTGGGTTCGACAATAATTTTTCCTTTAAATCCGTCAAGAACAACAAGCTGGTCATCCTGAATTTCATCCAGCCCTTCAACACCCACTATGGCCGGTATTTGCAGGGACCTGGCGATTATGCCCGCATGTGAAGTCTTGCCGCCGGTGGTGGTGGCAAAAGCCATGATCTTATCCAGTTTCAGTTCTATAGTGTCTGCAGGAGAAAGATCGTGGGCCAGAAGAATCATCCGCTCCGACACAGCATTGACATTTCTCGGCTGCCCGAAAAGCTGGCTTCGCACTCTTCCGGCCACTAGACGGACATCCTGAACCCTGCTGCGGATGTATTCATCTTCAATTCTGCTGAATGCCTTTTCAATATCTTTAACCGCATATTCCAAAGCCCATTCAGCATTGACCAGTTTGAGCCGCAGATATTGGCATGCCGCTTCCTGAAATTTGGCATCTTTTAAAATCATTATGTGCGAATCGATAATTGCCGCCTGTTCCTTAAGATCTTTAGGCACTTTTTTCCTGATATTCTCAAGATCATTAAGGGCCAGTTCAAAACCGCGCTTAAGCCTTTCAATTTCCTGAGGCAGCTGTTCCGGGATTATATTGACCCGGACCATGGAATTCCCTTCCTCGCGATCGAGAAAATGGGTCTTGCCTATGGCCAGTCCTGCTGAAACCGGAATTCCTTTGAAAATACGCTGGGCCATTATTTTTCTTCTTTAACCAGTTCCCGGAAAAGAGCCTGCAGATGCTCCACTGCCTGTCTGGCGTCTCTGCCCTGAGCCAGAATGCGCAGATCGCTGCCATTGGGGGCTGCGAGGCTAAGAATATCCAGAATGCTTTTGGCATCCACTTCGCGATCATCGAAGCCTATCCAGATCCTGGATTCAAATTGTTGTGCTTCCCTGGCAATCCTTCCGGCGGGCCTGGCGTGGAGTCCAAACTCATTGTGCAGACTTATGGTTGCTTCGAATGTATTATTAATTTCAGACATGGGATATGAATTCTGCCTGCGCAGTTACGGGCAGGCAGCTTATTTTTAAATGTTGATTACAGTCCGATCTGCCCCCAGGGCAGCAGAAAAATCAGGACAAATACAGCCAGCAGCAGAATCTCCCTGCCCCATTGAACTTTGAGGCAGGTCCAAGCCATAATTAAAGCCAGAGAACATATGATACTAAAAATTAAAATATGCCAGCTAAACGGCCAAATGACAAGCCAAAAGCAGAGCACAAGCAGGGAATTCATTATCTTCAGCCTTCCGCTCCAGTTTATCAGGTTCCATCTTTTCAATCCTTGAATAAATACCAGACCCTGTACATACCCTTGATAAAAAACATATAACTTGAAAAGCTGCAGAAACAAGAACAAGAACAAACCCAGAATGATGGACGCCCAGAATTGTCCAAGAGCCAGAAAAATCACGGTCAGCAAAGACCAGGTTACCAGCAGGCTTCCACTGAAGAAAGAATCTCCAATGGCGGATAATGTATAAACAAGGGTTGATTTGACTTTTGGCAAAGAATGTGCGGGAAAAACGCCTTGGGCGATTTTGCTTTCCAGAGATAAGAAAAGGCCCACTAAAAGCGGGTTCCAATATGGATGGGTGTTATACAGTTTCAGGTGTCTGCGTCTGGCTTTCTGCAGTCCGTTGAAGTCATTGGCATAGATTCGACGCAGGCCGGGATCCAAAGCAAAAGCCAGACCAATATTCTGCATGCCCCTGGTGTTGAAGGCGCTGCCCATGAACTGGCTGCGCAAAAAACAGCTGTTCAGGGATTTCAAGTCAATATTGGCCATATTTTTAATTGCTCAGTATCTTCAGCCAGGCAGCATAATATCTCTTTGAAGCTGCTTTTCAATGAGGCTTGGATCGCATCTTGAGCATCAACGCGTAGATCTCTTTGCTGCTCCAGCCACTGGAACTGTTTTGAACCCTATGCACAATATCTTTGGGCTTAAGCCCCTGTTCCATGTAGTAATTTAAAAGCTTTTCCACGCTTTCCGGATCGCTTGCAAGAGCTGCTGCCTGAGGAGGACCAATGATTACAGTCAGCTCGCCAAGCAATTTGTCCTGATCAAGAATTATATTTTCCAGGTTGCCTCTTATAAATTCTTCAAATTTTTTGGTCAACTCTCTTGCCAGACAGTATTCCCTGGCACCAAAAATTCTTGAAGCTGTTTGCAGGCTGGTGAGTATGCGGTTCTTGCGTTCAAAATAGACAAGCGTAACCGGCATATTCTTCCAGAGATCGAACGTCTTATCCATCTCGGCCTGCTTCCGGGGCAAAAAGCCAAGAAAAGCAAAAGGATAAGGAGGAAGGCCGCTGGCCGTCAGTGCAGCAACAAATGAACATGGTCCCGGCACTGGAATTACTTTTAATCCAAGATCCAGGCAATGCCTGACCAGACGGTATCCCGGATCAGCCATAAGCGGTGTGCCTGCTTCGCTTATCAAAGCGCAGTCGGAGCCTTCCTGTATTCTGTTCGCCACCTGGCGCATGCGCCTTATTTCATTGTGTTCATGTAAGCTCAAAAACTTCTTGCCGGTTATGTGCAGGTTCTTAAGCAGCAAGCCAGCACTTCTGGTGTCTTCTGCCAGGATCAGATGTGACTTTTTCAGCACTTCAACGGCTCGAAAAGTGATGTCACCAAGGTTGCCAAGAGGAGTGGCCACCACCCAGAGAGCTGAATTCAATGGCGTTTTGAACATGTTCTATTTGCACTTCCCTCCCTA
>SLAE01000136.1 GCA_007127015.1 Desulfonatronospira sp.
TCTGAATCCAGGCAAAAACAAAGGATGTTGTCATGCTCTACAGGTTCATCGAGGCCAAGCTTCCGGAGATTCAGCGCCTGCGCGAACAGGAGACTAAAGGAAAAAATACCGGTTATTTTGCCGGTCAAAGACCGGATTTTGCAGCGGCTCTGACAATGCCCGGGCCTTCAATCATTGCTGAATATAAAAGAGCATCACCCTCAAAAGGAATCATAAATGATTCAATTTCACCTGAAATTGCGGCTGCTGAATTTCACAGAGCGGGAGCTTCAGCTTTTTCCGTGCTGACGGAGGAGAAGTTTTTTGGAGGAAGCCTGTCCTTTCTCAACCATTTTGCAGCCACCGGCCTGCCTGTATTACGCAAGGACTTTATCTTTGATCCGCTGCAGGTTGAGCAGACCGCGCAAACCACGGCGGCAGCCGTACTTCTGATAGTCAGGGTGATCAAGAAAATTTCCCTGCTCAAGAAACTGGTAAGTCTTAGTTTCAGTCTCGGGCTTGAACCTGTGGTGGAGATATTTTCAGCAAGAGAGCTGTATCTGGCCAGACAGGCAGAGGCCAGAACTATCCTGGTCAACAACCGGGACCTGGACAGTCTGGAAATCGATCTCGGTCTTTCCAGGATGCTTATCCTGGAGAAGAAACCGGATGAAATATGGATCTGCGCCAGTGGTATTGACAAATCCATACAGGTTCGCGAATTTTACGGGCTTGGATTTGAAGCTTTTCTGATCGGCACGAGTCTCATGTCCACTGCTTCACCAGGCGAAAAGCTTAAGGAGCTTTGCGCGTGATCAGGCAGATGAAAATAAAAGTCTGCGGTCTGACCAGTCTGGAGGATCTCAGGGTCTGCCAGGAGCTGGGAGTGGATATGACCGGATTCATATTTCATCCCGCCAGTCCCAGGCGAGTTTCCGCAGATCTGGTGGGCAGCTGGCCAAAAAAAAATGAGTCGCGGGTCGGAGTTTTTGTGGATTTCAGCGTTGAGCAGGTAATCAAGATCATGGACACTGCCGGACTTGATCTGATTCAGCTTCATGGCGGACAGAACGTGTCTTTCTGCCTAACTCTCGGAAAAAAAAGAGTGATCAAGGTGTTCTGGCCGGAAAGGTACGGATATTTTCAGTATTTTGAACGCGAGCTTGCGGATTACAGGGAAGCATGTACATATTTTCTTTTCGATGCCGGAAAAAACCTTGGAGGTCATGGCAGACGCATAGAGTGTGCCTGGCTTAAAAAAGCCGATGTTCCCCTTCGGTTTTTGCTGGCCGGCGGACTTGGTCAGGACAATCTGCACCTTGCTGCGGAACTCGGGGCATGGGGAGTGGATCTTAATTCCGGGGTGGAAATCAGTCCCGGTCGCAAGGATCATGAAAAAATTAAAAGAGCAGTCGAAAAATTGCGAGGAATTAAATGAAAAAAGGATATTTTGGATCTTTCGGGGGCATGTTCGTTCCTGAACTGCTTGTTCCCCCTCTGGCTGAACTGGAGGAAGCCGTGAACCGGATTATGCCGGAAAAAAGTTTTCAAGAGGACATTGCCAGGATTCACAAGGATTTTGTGGGTCGTCCGACTCCTGTCTATTATTGCGGCAATCTCTCCAGGGAGCTTGGTTTCGACCTGTTTTTAAAAAGAGAAGACCTGGCTCATACCGGTGCGCATAAGATAAACAACACGGTAGGTCAGGCCCTGCTGGCCAGGCATATGGGCAAGACCTGCCTGCTGGCTGAAACCGGTGCCGGTCAGCACGGCGTAGCCACAGCCACAGCAGCGGCCATGCTTGGTCTTGAGTGCATGATTTTCATGGGCGCTCTGGATGTGGAAAGGCAAAGCATAAACGTGCAGCGGATGGAACTTCTTGGCGCCCGGGTTGAAGCCGTGAAGAGCGGGACCAGGACCCTCAAGGATGCCATAAACGAAGCTCTAAGATACTGGATCGCCCATCAACAGGATACCCACTACTGTCTGGGTTCGGCAGTCGGGCCGCATCCTTTTCCCCTGCTGGTTCGCGAACTGCAGTCAGTCATAGGGCGTGAAGCCAGAGAGCAGTTGCTTGAGCGAACCGGAAGACTCCCGGATAAAGTGGTGGCCTGTGTCGGGGGAGGCTCCAACGCCATCGGCATTTTCCATCCTTTCGTTAATGACCTGAAGGTCCAGCTGGTAGGAATTGAAGCTGGAGGCAGCGGTCGAACCGGCGACAATCACTCAGCAACTCTGGCCAAGGGTTGGCCCGGGGTACTTCATGGCACGCACAGCTTTCTGCTTCAGACTCCGGAAGGCCAGCTCCTGCCTTCGCATTCCATAGCTCCCGGACTTGACTATCCAGGTGTTGGACCGGAACATTCTTATCTGAAGGACAGCGGAAGAGCCGGATATGAAGTCGTTCATGATCACGAGGCCCTGGAAGCCTTCAGGCTGCTCTCCGGCAAAGAAGGTATTATCCCGGCCCTGGAGAGCGCGCACGCCGTGGCCTGGGCCATTTCCGACAGAGCCGGCATCGAACCGGGCAGTCAAGTACTGGTCAATCTATCCGGAAGAGGGGACAAGGATCTGAATATTTTCAGAAAAGCTGAACAGGACACTGAAAATTAATCTTAAGAATATCAAGAAAAAACATGAAGAGATCTGGACCTTCACACCTTCAGACTTTCATACCTTTATACTTTCTTACATATTTTTTTAGGAGCGTTTATGGACAATGAAAATATACTGACCCGGAAAATTCACCAGGCTTTAAATGAAGGGCGCAAGGCATTGATACCCTTTGTTCCGGCAGGTTTTCCCTCTAAGGATAGGTTCTGGGACGTGGTTGTGGAACTGGACGCAGCCGGAGCTGATATAATTGAAATCGGGGTGCCTTTTTCCGATCCCGTGGCTGACGGACCGGTGGTGGAAAAAGCCTCTCTGCGTGCTCTGGAACAGGGAGTAAACCTGGAATGGATCATTGAAGGTCTGGCTGAAAATTCATCAAAGATGCAGGCTGGAATAGTGCTTATGGGATATTTTAATCCATTTCTGCAGTTCGGTTTGCAGGATCTGGCTCAAAAAGCCGGAAAAGCCGGGGCAAACGGATTGATCATTCCGGACTTGATTCTGGAGGAGGTTCTGCCCTACATTGATCTTTTTAATGATCACGATCTGGCATACATCCCTCTGGTGGGGCTGAACACTCCTCCAGAGCGTCTAAAGGATTATGCAGGACTTAATCCTGCATTCGCGTATCTGGTTTCGGTCATGGGCATCACCGGGACCAGGACAGGAGAGAACAAACTTTTAAAAGATAAACTGGTCCAGGCCAGAGAGGTTTTTAATTGCCCGATAGCCCTGGGATTCGGACTGAGCACAAAAGATCAGCTTGAACGGATCAGGGATCTGGTGGATGCAGTTGTCTTCGGCAGCGCCCTGATTTCACATCTGGACGAAGGAAAAAGTGCGGGAGATTTTCTGCGCAGCTGGCGGTAAAGGCTGCCGGGAGAACGTTTTGCCCGGCAACGGCCATGCCCGATATATGCGGCCGGTTTAATTTTTGAAATACGGGAGGTTAGGCATGAAAAAGCCCGTGGTTTTTGATTGTCGAAATGCCGATGACGTGACCAAGGCTGTGCGCGAATATGATGTAAGTTTCATCCAGTTCTGGTTTGTAGATGTTCTGGGTACTCTTAAAAGTTTTCAGGTTACTCCAAGTGAACTGGAAGAGGCCTTTGAAGAAGGTATGGGCTTTGACGGTTCATCAATCGAAGGTTTTTCCAGGATTCACGAAAGCGATATGGTCGCCTTTCCCGATCCGACCACTTTTCAGCTTGTTTCCTGGAGGCCCCTGGAAAGACCTGTGGCCCGGATGTTCTGCGACATCAAAAACCCGGATGGTACACCATATGAAGGCGACAGCCGCTACGTGCTCAAAAGAATTCTGGGCAAAGCAGCTCAAGACGGCTACAGCTTTTATCTCGGCCCTGAACTTGAATTCTTTCTGTTCGAGAGTTCCAGAGAGCCAAAGACTCTTGATTTCGGCGGGTACTTTGATGCTCCCCCCCTGGATCTGGCCAATGATATCCGCAGGGACATAATCAATTCCTTGCTGTCCATGGGCATCGAAGTGGAATACAGCCATCACGAGGTTGCGCCCAGCCAGCATGAAATCGACCTCAGATATCAGGAAGCGCTTAAGATGGCCGATACCGCTGTCACTTACAGGGTCATTGCCAAGGAAGTGGCCAGACGCCATGGCTGCTACGCCTCATTCATGCCCAAGCCTCTGTTCGGCGTTAACGGCAGTGGAATGCATGTTCATCAGTCCCTGTTCAAAAATGGCAGAAATATTTTTTATGATCCCGATACACAAGACAATCTGAGCCAGGAATGCAGGAATTATATCAGCGGTCTTCTGGAGCATGCCAGCGAGATCACCGCGATATGCAACCAGTGGGTGAACTCGTACAAAAGACTGGTGCCCGGATATGAAGCCCCGGTTTATGTGGCCTGGGCCAGGCGAAACCGCTCATCGCTGGTTCGGGTGCCCATGTATAAGCCTGGAAAGGAAAAGGCCACACGAGTGGAACTCAGATCTCCCGATCCTGCCTGCAACCCGTACCTGGCATTTGCCTGCATGCTTGCGGCGGGTCTAAAAGGCATGGAAAAGAAATATCCCCTGCCCCGGGCGGTGGAGGAGGATATTTTTGAGATGAACGAAGAGGAAAGAAGGAAGCACAATATTCCAAGTCTTCCGGGCAGCCTGTTCGAGGCGGTGGAGATCCTGGAAAAAAGCAGTATGTTGAAGGATGCCCTGGGTGAACACATTTTCAAAAACTTCATTGCCAACAAAAAGATCGAATGGAATAATTACCGTATTCAGGTTACAGAATATGAGCTGAATAAGTATCTGCCGGTATTATAGCAGTTGTATGCCAGGATAATTTGTGGTCCGGAGGACCGGGCATACAGTCAAGCAAAAAAATTACTCTCCGGTCAGATGAATCTTCAGGATCAGAATCTGTCGCAGCGTACGTTGGACAGTCTTTCTTCCATGTCGTCGTCAAGGCTTGAAGCTATCTGGCTTATGTTGATCCGGCTATTGCATACACGGCAATAGAGATATACCCGTGTTCATGTGCGCACCAGCCGGTAACTGCTGCGGCTGTGGCCACAGATGGGCTTGACCATCATTTTATAATCCATAATTTTTCCTTGTCGGAATGAATATTACTTTTACTTAAAACAATTGAACCTGCAATTCAAGCGATCTCTTCTCTTGATAAATAAGAAATATTCTTTATTATCAGGATTAAAAGCAGAATAAACAATATGAAAAAAGTAGATCAATTTCTGGACAGTCTCACTGATGAGACACTGAAAGAGGCAGCTGAGACATTTTTTGGAAAACGCAAGGAACTGGAGGATGAAAAGGAATTTCTGCGGGGTCAGGCTGAAAAGCTGAAGCTCCAGGCCGAAAGCATCGATGTTTTGCTGTCCAGGCTGAACTATGTTCTGGCCCGTGGAAAGGCCGCAGAAAAATTCTGGTCCGAACTGGGGCATGAATCCCTGGCAGCAATTTCTCCAGAATGGAAGAATGATGTTGTGATGCCTCGAGCCTGGACCAGAAAGGGAAGGTTTCTTGGTTTAGCCTGCAAACTGTATATTCAGGCAGCCGAAAAAATTAAAGTTTATCTGCGCGGAAGATATGTTGATGATCCTGAGATCAAGGGCAAAAAAAGGCTTACCGTTAATCTTTTCACCTTGAAAGATCAGATCAGCAAACTGAATGAGTCCATTCAGGAGGTCAATGTGTGCAACCGCCCTGATGACGTCCTGGCTTTTGCCCGAAGACTGGAGGTTGAGGGTAATCACAAGAAGAAATTTACAGGCTCTGAGTTGGTTTATGATTATGATCAGGACCTGTGTCTTAAAGAACTTGACCCTGCGGAACTCGGCCTGAACGAGTATCCGGAATTGCCCATGGATAAAAAGTCCATGCACAGGGTGAACCAGACATCAAAAAAAATTTATTCGAAATTCAAAACCGAAATTGACAATCTTTTTGAGTAATAACTTTTTTTATAGAATAAGCTGTTCCGGTAATTGGGGAGTATAATTTATGCGTGATGATGTATCAGGGTTGACCCTGCTTGGCAAAACCAGGCCGGAATACCCGACACGGGTGGATCCGGGAGTTCTGGAGACCTTTGCCAACAAATTTGTTCACCGGGAATATGAAGTGGTCATGATAACAGATGAGTTCACCTCCCTTTGCCCGGTTACCGGTCAGCCTGATTACGGTCGTATTGAGCTCAGGTATGTGCCCGCGGATAAATGTATAGAATCCAAGTCTTTGAAATACTATCTCTTCAGTTATCGTCAGGAGCCTGCTTTTATGGAAACCGTGGTCAATCGCATCCTTGATGACCTTGTGGAGGCAAGTTATCCGAGAAGGATGAACGTAACCGGCAGATTTAAAGCCCGGGGAGGGATCAGCATCGAAGTCTCCGCGGAATATGTGCAGACTTAGAAAACAGAAATCAGACGTCAGGCATCAGACGTCAGGTGTCAGATGTCAGATATCAGGCGTCTGATGCCGGCCACCGACCACCGACCACCGACTTCTGACTACTGACTCCCGACGCCGACCGGCATAAGATACATGGGTATTTCGTTTTGCTCCAGGTCCAGAACCTGCTGCACGCCTCTGTCATCAAATGCTCCGATCACCACTGTTCCAAGGTTCAGCGCCTCTGCCTGCAAATGTATGTTCTGTCCGGCATGCCCGACTTCCATATGCACGTATTGTCTTCCTCTGTCCCCGTATCTACCGGTTGTACGCTCATAAATTCCGGAAATGACAATCACAGCCGGAGCATTCAGAACTGAAGACTGACGCAGGGCCTGGTTATACAGATCTCTTCTGACATCGCCGGTCTTTATCCTGCTTAACCCATGCTCAAGCGGCAGATATCGGTATACACCCGGCTCCAGACCATCGATTTTGCCTGCA
>SLAE01000004.1 GCA_007127015.1 Desulfonatronospira sp.
AATGCCGGTTATGTCATAGAAGCCAGCCTTGGCTACTATATAAATCCATTAGTCAATGTTCTTCTGGGCTGTCTGGTGTTCAGGGATAAACTGCGGCCACTGCAGATACTGGCTGTTTTATTGGCTGCAGCAGGAGTTTTGAACCTTGTTTTTAATTATGGACAGGTGCCCTGGATTGCGCTTGTTCTGGCTTTTACATTCGCCATATATGGACTGATTCGAAAGGTGGTGCGCACCGAGTCGCTTCCCGGTCTCTGGCTGGAGACCGCGATCATGAGCGGCCCAGCTCTTGCGTTTTTGCTGCTCATCCCGGGGCAGGGCAGTTTCACCGCCCTGGGACTTCAGATAGATCTTCTGCTGATTGGAGCAGGCCTGGTTACTTCCCTGCCTTTACTGCTGTTCGCCTTTAGCGCCAGAAGACTCCGGCTGGTGGAAGTGGGTATTCTACAGTATATCGGCCCCACAATAATGTTTCTGCTGGGGCTGTTTGTCTTTAAGGAACCATTTTCTGCTGCCAGGATGATTTCCTTTATTTTCATCTGGGCAGGGATAATAATCTACATGGGCGAGGGTATTTGGTTTCTGAAGAAATTTGTGCCGAAAGTATGAGCAGATTTATGAACAGGCGAGCCTGGCTTCGGAGAAGCCCGCCCTACTAAAATTTCATAATAACTTTTCAGCAGTCTGCCTCTCTTGTAGTAGGCCGCCGCTCTTAAGGCGGCAGGCCTGGATAAAGAAAAGGCAATAACTCGCGATAGTTTATCAACGGTTTCCAGACCCTTTTTCTCCAGTAATATCCATAACCCAGCTCAAGGCCGCAGATACAGCAGGAAAGCCGGTGGTGGAAGTGGTGACGATCAGGGCGTGCCTGATTTCTTTAGGACTTGCTCCTGCTTCCAGTGCCCGGCGTGCATGACTGTGAACCGCGCCTTCAAGTCTTAGAGCCGCAGCCGCGACCATCTGGATGAGTTCCACAGTCTTTTCATCAAGAGGTCCCTCTTTGCGTACAGCCTGGCCGAGTTTTGACAGCGCCTGCATGAAATCAGGATGCTGTTCCTGCAGCAGTTGATAATGTCTGGGCAGTTGCTCTTTGCTCATAATACTTTCTCCATTGAAAAATGATTAATAGATGTTCACTCAGCCTGTATCAATTATCTATGCGCTAAACAGATTGTGATTCTGTAGAATTTTTTACCTGGATGACTTACAACATATTTCAGTAAAGGAATAGAGAATGTCAATAAGCAGAAGCAGTTTTAATACACAGGCTGCATCAGGAGATAATTTTTTCCGGATAGCCGGTATGATACGGAAACAACGAACGGTTCAGGTTTGAAAGGTTTGCAAACGCTTTAAGAGAATATTATAAAATCATTAATTAAACATAAGACGGAGGGAATAGATGGATAATCAGGAGGAGGACATAAAGCCTTCCAGAATACGCATAAGAGAAATGGGCATAGATGATCTGGCCCCGGTGTTCCATATCGGGGAGGAGGTATTTACAGCGGAATTTTCAACCAGTCTTTACCGAACCTGGGATGAATATGAAATCATAAACCTGTTCAGCACTGATCAGGAATTGTGTCTGGTGGCTGAGCTCGATGAACATATAGTGGGTTTTGCCCTTGCTACCACTGTGGAAAAGCCCAGATCAGCCTGGAAGTACGGCTATCTTACCTGGCTTGGGGTGCGAAAAAACCTGCAGCATGCAGGTGTAGGACAGAGGCTGTTCAAGGAAATAGTCAGGCGCATGGAAAGTTCCGGAGTGCGCATGGTCATAGTGGATACCGCAGCGGACAATATGTCGGCCATCCGCTTTTTTCAAAAGCAGGGCTTTGGGGACATGACCGAACATGTTTTTATGAGCATGAACCTGACCAGGAAGTCCCGCAGCAAGGTCAAAAGATCCAAGGCGGGAAGAAAATCGATCGTCCAGCAGAAAAAACCATCGAAAAAAAGGATTGCTCCGGTTGAATCCATGATAAATGAATCCGGAACATAAGTCATTAAATCAAACAAGATAATTAAGATGCATGATAGAATTGAGAGAGTTTTAAGGGAGATTGATCCGCAGCGGCTGCTCAGTGTGCTGGTGGATATGCTTGAGATATATTCACCTTCAGGCAAGGAAAAAGATATTCAGGTTTATCTGGAAAATTATCTGACCAGCCACGGCTTGAAGGTTTCCCGTGAAGAAGTCGAGGAGGACCGCTTCAATCTGCACCTGACCATGGGACAGGGCGATCCTCTGCTTTACCTGGTCGGGCACGTGGATACAGTAGCCTACTGGGATTTTGACGAAGAAGGTCCGCATGAGCAGGGAGGAATCATCCGCGGACTCGGAAGCGCGGACATGAAGGGCGGATGCGCTGCCATGGTGGAGACGTTTGTGGCCCTGGCCAGAGCCTTTAAGCCCGAAGAGCGCCCGCCGGTCGGTCTGTCCCTGGTAGTCGGAGAAGAAGAAAGCGGAGACGGAAGCGAGATGTTTCTGGAAAAGAGACGCCCCCCCTGGGTTATTGTAGGCGAGCCTACCAACCTTTCTGCATGCTACGCTCATTTCGGCTACCTTGAGGTCTATCTGGAAACCACAGGCCGCAAGAGTCATTCATCTTTGCCTGAGCTGGGCCATAATGCCGTTGAATCAATGCTTAAAGTCCTTCTGTACCTGGGAAGGCACGAATTGTTTCAGGAAGCGGGTTCGAAACTGGTTTATTCGATACGGGAGATGAACTCGTCCAGCGCAGGCTTCGTGGTCCCTGACCGGTGCGAGACCTGGATTGACGTGCATCTGCCTCCAGAGATTGACCCGGGAGACATTAAAACCCGCATCAGACAAAGATCTATGGAGGCGCACGAGTTCATCCCGGACCTCAATCTTGAGGTGGGATTTAATACTTCCTTCTCCGGTTATGATCTTGGAGGAGATAATCACCTCGCCGGACAACTGCGGTCAGTTTATGAGCACCTGGGCCTGCCTTATTATGAAAACGTCTTCAGGTCGCATTCAGACGGTAATCTCTACTACAGGGCGGGAGTAAAGCCGGTTATCCTCGGGCCGGGATCTCTGGAAACAGCTCATACTCAAGACGAACACACCACCTTGACAGAAGTGACCAGTGCCGCCCGGATTTATTCAGCCTTATGCGCAGGCCTGGATAGGCAAAATTGAATTTCGCCTGCATCTTTGCGTAATTCTATCCAGAAGGCGTTTTTACAGGACAAATGCGGCGTCCAGCGTTTTAGAATATTCCAGAATAACTTCTTTACTATAATCACACTAAACTTTAAGGTAAAAAAATCTGGACATTTATTTTGCTCTGCTTTAATTCTTTAAACATACTTATAAAGTATGAATTCGTTTAGGAAAATTTTGAAAAAGGGGGGAGAAATGAAGCTTTCAACTACAATCCGCTACGGCACCAGGTTGATGCTGGACATGGCCGAAAATCAGCAGAACGGACCAATTCGCATCCGAACCATCGCCAAGAGGCAGGGCATATCAGAAAAATACCTGGAAAAGATCGTCCGCCTGCTGCGCAAGGCCGGACTGGTAGACGGCCTGAGAGGCCCAGGCGGTGGATACGTACTGGCTTCTTCTCCGGATTCAATCACCCTGGGAGAAATTCTGGAAGCCGTCCAGGGCAAAATTGAGCTGTGTCCCTGTCTCGGCGAGCCGGAAAAATGTGAGAAGCACCAGTACTGCAAGACCAGAATGGTCTGGAACGATATCAATCATGCGGTGTCAACCAGGCTGCACAGCACAACTCTTGCCGATCTGAGAGACTCTGTCTGCCCCGCGGAAACACGTATGGAATAAGTTTATTCTGCTGATAAAATTTTTGCTGCTGACAATTTTTTCTTTCAGATTAATTAAGTAAGTCACGACGGCTTTACAGAGGAGGGGCTATGGTCACCAGTACCCGCATCCTGGTCCTGGCTCTGACCCCGTGCGGCTCGCTGACGGCGCAGACCAGTATGTCTCCGGCTTTGGCAGGTATGTTCCGGTCCTGAGCCAGATACTCACCTTCACCCTCGATGATCTGGATGCTTAATTCTCCTTCCAGGTCATGTGAATGAATGGGCAGTTCCTGTCCAGGTTCAAAATTAAAATTGATAATTCTGAAATACGGGCTGTCATGCACAAGCAGTTTTTTCATGGCTTTTTCATTGAAAGTTCCCCGCTCAATAATGTTTATACTTTCCATTTTTTTCCTCCTGGTAATTCATGTATTCAATCTAACTCAGTTCATTCCTCACGCAATAAATTAAGTCAAGCTCTCTGACAGATAAGTCTCCTGATCATTTTTCGGCTGGATGTCAATAAGCCGCAGATTTTCCGGACAGGAACCGGAACTTATCTGCAGGGGCTGACCATGAATAAAAAAAGTATGTGAAATAAAATATTCAAAGAAGATGTACATGAATATGACAAGCTGTTTTTGTATTCATTAAAGTCTTGTCTACCAGCCTTGAAACAGGTAGAGGAGTTAGATCCGCAGTTGAGGATGCTTAATGTAAATCCGGAAACATTTGATTTTTACTCAGAATAAATATGCCGGAGGGAAAAAATATGGAATACAGGCAGGCAGGACAAAAATGGTTTTTGCGCATAGACAGAGGCGAAGAAGTGCTGGAGACACTTGCCGCTTTCTGCAGGGAAAAGGAAATCACTCTGGGTTCAATCAGCGGCATTGGAGCTGCAGGACAGATAACCTTAGGACTCTTTGAAACCCAAACCAAAACCTATAAATCTACTGATCTCAAAGGTGATTATGAAATCACAGCCCTGTCCGGCAATGTCTCCACTAAGGAGGGCGAAGTTTATCTGCACGTGCATGCAACACTGTCGGACATAGATTGCCGGGCATTTGGAGGTCATCTGAACAAGGCTTTGATCAGCGGGACCTGTGAAATAATTATTGATCAAGTCCAGGGCGGTATTGAAAGGGAATTCAATGCTGACGTAGGACTGAATCTTATGAAGTTTCAATAATCCTGGCAGACAAGAACATATGAGCGGAGATTCTTTTGGACGCATATTCCGGGTGACCACCTTCGGCGAATCACACGGTCCTGGACTTGGAGGCATAATCCAGGGGTGCCCTCCAGGCATCGCCTTGAGTGAGGAGATTATCCAGAAAGAACTTGATCGTCGAAAACCCGGCACCGGCCTTTCATCCACCAGAAGAAAGGAAGAGGACAGGGTGAGGATCCTTTCGGGTGTTTTTCAGGGTCAAACGACCGGGACATCCATTGGATTTTATATCGCCAATAAGGATCAGAGCTCGAAAGATTATTCCGGGATCAAGAATATTTTTAGACCCGGACACGGTGATTTCACCTATGAAGCCAAGTACGGGATCCGCGATTATCGTGGAGGAGGCCGGTCTTCCGGACGTGAGACCGCAGCCAGAGTGGCTGCGGGCGCAGTGGCCCAGGAATTGCTGAAAACCATGGGCATTAAAGTCCGGGCTTACACAGTTGAGCTGGGAGGAATCAGGGCTTCTGTGGAAAACAGGCAACAGGCTCAGGACAATCCTTTTGCTTCACCTGACAAAAATATCATTAACAGATGGGAAGAGCTTGTCCGGGAGGTAAGGGCAGCAGGAGACAGTCTGGGTGGAATCGTGGAGGTGTATGTGGAAAATGTACCTCCAGGGCTGGGTGAGCCGGTCTTTGACAAATTGGACGCCAGACTGGCTTATGCCTTAATGGGTGTAGGCGCGGTCAAAGGAGTGGAAATAGGGGCAGGGTTTAAAGCCAGCAGGCTTAAAGGCAGTGAAAACAATGATCAGATGAGTTCGCAAGGTTTTATGTCCAACAACGCCGGTGGAGTGCTGGCCGGAATATCATCGGGTCAGCCCTTAGTTGTCCGGGCGGGGATAAAGCCTATACCCTCCATCTCGAAAACTCAAAGAACAATAACCAGAGATGGTCAGGAAACAGAAATGAGCATTACAGGGCGGCACGACATAAGCGCCATACCGCGTATCGTACCAGTGCTGAAGGCCATGGTCATGCTGGTCCTGGCCGATTTTCTGCTGATGCAGCGGGCTGTAATAGATCAAAGGCAGGAAGAAAGAAGATAAAGGATGATTACAAGAAAAGGAGAATTTTAACGTGCGCAAGACTGTTTATTTTATTGAGGGAGACGGAATCGGACCGGAAGTCTGGAGAGCGGCAAAGCCTGTCCTGGATCAGGCGCTGGAAAAAGCTTATCAGGGAGAGCATCAAATAGACTGGAAGGAAATTCTGGCAGGCGAAAAGGCCTTTAAGGAGACAGGGGAATATCTTCCTCAGGATACCATCGATGCTCTAAGAGGGGCGGAGCTGGCTATCAAGGGACCGCTGGCCACTCCTGTAGGCAGGGGATTTCGCAGCCTGAATGTGACCTTGAGACAGGTTCTGGACCTGTATGCATGCATCAGACCTGTCAGGTATTTCAAAGGAATTGGATCACCTCTGAAGAGGCCTGAGCTTGTAGATATGGTTGTTTTCAGAGAAAACACAGAGGATGTATATGCCGGTATTGAATGGCCCGCCGGATCTCCTGAAGCCAGAAAAGTGACCGAATTCCTTCGCGATGAATTGCAGGCCAATATTAACCTGGAAGCTGCAGTAGGAATAAAACCGATCACTGAGGAGGGCAGCAAGCGGCTGGTACGTAAAGCCATTGAATACGCTCTGGCCAGGAACAGGGCCAGCGTGACCCTGGTGCACAAGGGCAACATCATGAAATATACTGAGGGTGCTTTCATGAACTGGGGCTATGAGCTGGCCCGTGAAGAATTCTCAAGTCAGACGATTACCGAAACTGAAGCGGAAAGCGGCCTAAACGGTCTGGTCATAAAAGACAGAATAGCTGATGCCATGTTTCAGCAGGTCATCTTAAAGCCTGAGCTGTACAGCGTTATTGCCACCACCAATCTTAACGGAGACTATCTCTCAGATGC
>SLAE01000111.1 GCA_007127015.1 Desulfonatronospira sp.
ATTTCCGCTGAACACGCCTCTGAAATGTGACTTTTGTCCGGGAGGATCTTGTTTACTTGAAATAGTAAAGATCCGGGTATACACTTCGACCTATGCCCGATCTTGAATATATGCACGAACCAGAAGCTTTTTCCGCTCTTGATCAAAAAGCGGTTCTGGTTACTGTCAACCGAAGACTGTCCCGCAGTCTGCATTACCGCTTCAACGAATTACAACGATCCAAAGGCGTGACCGCGTGGGAGACCCCCATGATAATCCCGTGGTCCGGCTGGATAAACTCCTGCCTGGAAAAGGCCTCATGCCTGCAGCCTGAGACTGAACATCCCTTGCGCATATCCATGGACCAGGAACTTATCCTGTGGGAGGAAATCATTCGTGCTTCCGTTCATGCCAGGGGCATTCTGCATCTGGAAGAAACGGCCGGCCAGGCCAGGCATGCCCGGATCTTGTACAGTCAATGGATGCTTACGCGCCATGTGGACCAAGTTCTATGGAGCACGCCCGAGATTGAAGCCTTTATGGAGTGGAACAGATGCCTTGATGAACGCTTGGGCGAGAACAACTGGCTGGAAGAGGCCGGGCAGCCGGAATACGTGGCCGATCTGCTGGAAAAAGAGATCATCAGCTGTCCGGATCTTTTTATTCTGGCGGGATTTGCTCAATTAAGTCCTGTTCAGGAACATATACTTGATGTTTTAAGCAGGCATGGTTGTCCGGTATATGCTTTAAAACTCAAAGAAAAAAAAGGTTTTGCCAAAACGGTGTCCATGCCCGATCGCAACCGGGAGATTAAAAGCGCCGCACTGTGGATCAGAAAACATCTTACAAACCGGACGGCGGAAAGCATTGGTATAGTCGTTCCCGATCTAAGCATGATCAGGGGTGAAATCGAACACAATTTTGATGCTGTACTGCATCCGGACAAAATGACCAGTCCCCTTCCGGTGCAGAACAGGATTTTTGACTTGACCCTGGGAAAACCTCTTGATTCTTATCCTCTGATCGCTGCCGCAATGAATATTCTGGAACTGGCCGATGACCCGGTGGATACGCGAACTCTAAGTGCTGTACTAAATTCTCCTTTTGTGCCCGGAGCTGAGTTTGAAGCCGGCGCCAGAGGAAGACTTGACGCTGTTCTTCGCGAAGGACGCGAACACGCGGCAGCCTGGAACAGGGTTCTTTATTTTGCCGGGAAAAACAATAGTGACAGCTCCGAACCCTGCCCATTTCTTTTAACCTGCATGCAGCGTTTTAAAGACAAGCTTTCCGGACTTCCCTCATTTCAATCTCCCAGCGCCTGGTCGAGAACTTTTGACCATCTTCTTGATGTATTCGGCTGGCCGGGGGAGCGCTCCCTGCAAAGCCATGAATATCAGACCTTAAAAGCCTGGCACGAATGCCTGAGGCGCCTGGGAACACTGGACGGCTTTAAAAAGGTGTTTAGCATTGATCAGGCCCGGTCAAGGCTGAAATACATCTTGCAAGGGACAGTATTTCAGCCGGAAAGCCCCAAGGTTCAGGTACGAATAATGGGCATGCTGGAAGCCGAGGGCGAAACATTTGACCGCCTCTGGATCATGGGACTTACCGATCAGATCTGGCCGCCCCATGCTGATCCCAGCCCTTTTCTTCCGGCATCTCTGCAGCGCAGGCTGAACATGCCCCGCTCAGGACCTGAACAGGAGCTGGCACATGCCCGAAAAATCCTTGGCAGGTTGCTGCAAAGCGCTGAGGAAGTCATTCTCAGCCATCCCCAAAGAGAAGAAGACCGTGAACTGCAACCAAGCCCGCTGATATTAGACATCCCGGTTATAAGCGAAGACGATCTTGACCTTCCCCCTTCCCCTGATCCCTGGCTGAACAGGCCTTTGCATGAAAATCTGACATCCTTTCACGATGATCAGGGGCCTGTTTTGTCAGATGCAGTCCGGGCATCCGGCGGTTCAGGAGTTTTGAAATCTCAGGCTCTCTGCCCGTTTCAGGCGTTTGCCAGGCATCGTCTCGGAGCCCGGAACCTGGAGGAGCCGGCACTTGGCCTGGGAACGCTGGAAAGAGGAACCATCATTCATTCCGCCCTGGAACATTTCTGGAGAAACTGTCCGGGCCAGGCTTTCCTGCTGGCACTTTCTCCTGGTGAACTGACCTGCCGGGTACATGACGCCGCCGCTCAAGCCGTAAAGAACATGCAGATCCGGAAAGGTTCAAGCATGACTCCTGAGTTCATTGCTCTGGAATTGGAAAGAGTGCAGAATCTTCTGCATGAATGGCTTGAACTTGAAACCGGACGCGCTCCTTTTCAGGTGTATGCGCTGGAAAAGCCCATCAAGGCCGAAATTAACGGACTGCGCCTGAATGTGATCGCGGACAGAATGGACAGGCTGGAGAACGGTGAAATGGTGATCATTGACTATAAGACCGGTCAGCCATCAGTTTCCGAATGGTTCAAAGACCGCCCGGGAGAACCCCAGCTGCCCATTTATTCGCTTTTTTGTCCCGAACCCGTAGCTGGAGTCTATTTTGGCCTGGTCCGGAAAGGTAAGTGCTGTTTTGCCGGAATTGGACGTCACAGCGACGTAATACCTGGAGTCATGGGATTTGATGAAAACAGACTGGCCCGGGATTATGATTCCTGGGAAGATCTGCTTGATGTCTGGAATAGAACCCTGGAAAATCTTGCCGGGGAATACATGCAGGGATTCGCCGGAGTGGATCCTGTCAGCCCTCAGGTCTGCAGGTTGTGCGATCTTGGTCCTCTGTGCCGCTGGTTTGAATTGAGCGCATTCAAAAATTTTTAAAACAAAAATATCCCCAGGAGAATAAATGTCTTCCAGGATAGCGGATGCTGAACAAAGAGCTGCCGCCCTGAACCCGAATCTGTCATTTATTGTACAGGCTCCGGCAGGATCCGGCAAAACAGAACTGCTGATCCGGCGCATGCTTGTCCTTCTGGCTGCCGTTGACGCTCCCGAGGAGGTACTGGCCATAACTTTTACCCGTAAGGCCGCCGGAGAAATGCAGGCCAGGATCATGAGCGCCCTCAGACTTGCCGCTCAAGGCAGGCAGGCAGAAACAGAACACGAAAGAACCACTCTGGCTTTGGCTGATCATGTCCTGAACAGAAGCCGCGACCTGGGCTGGGAACTGGAATCTTCGCCTTCCAGGCTGCGCGTCCAGACCATTGATTCTCTATGTTCAGGACTTGTCTCCCGCATGCCCCTGCTCTCCAAAATGGGCTTTAAGAGCTGTATTTGTGAAGATCCCCAAAGACTTTACATGCAGGCGGCCCGGTCCACCCTGGAGGAACTTGAAAATGACACCCGGAAGAACTCTGCATGGTCTTCCTCACTGAAAATCCTTATGCACCATCTTGATAATGACCATGATAAAGTCTGCCGCCTGATATCCGCTATGCTGCCGAAGCGTGAACAGTGGCTTCGACACCTTGCTGATCCCGGCAGCAAAAGGCTGCAGAGAATGCATCTTGAACAGGCTCTGATCCGCGCGGTGGAGGAGTCTTTGCGCGAAGTACGGGATCTGATCCCGGAAGATGATGCAGCCGCCCTTCTTGAACTTACAGTATACGGGGCATCAAACCTTTGCGGAAACAACAGGCCGGCCAGCCTGAAGGAATTTATCCGGACAGGAAAAATGCCCGGATGTTCAGCTGGAGATCACCATTTATGGCGCGATCTCGCCTGGTTCTGCCTGACTCAGGAAGGCCGCTTCCGGATAAAAGCTGACAAGAACCTCGGATTTCCAGCTCCAGGCAAGAGCAGAGACAAGGAAATCAAGAATCTGTGCCAGACCATGAAAGAGAAGTTTTCAGCCTGCATGCGGTCTTTGTCTCAAATACCCGGGCTGGCGGATAAACTGCATGATTTACGCTTATTGCCCGAGCCAGGCTACACAGAAGAACAGTGGAAGGTGCTGGAAGCGCTGTTTGATGTGCTGCGGCTGGCTGCAGGTTATCTGCAGCTGGTTTTTCAGGACAGAAAAGAAGTGGATTTTGTGGAAATCACTTCCAGATCTCTTCAGGCCCTTGGCTCAGAAAACGAGCCGACGGATCTGGCCCTGATTCTGGACAACAGCATCCGGCACCTGCTAATGGATGAGTTTCAGGATACGAGCATTTCGCAGTTCCTGCTTCTAAGAGCACTGAGCACGGGATGGATGCCCGGTGACGGACGGACTTTTTTCGCGGTTGGCGATCCCATGCAGTCGATATACGGGTTCAGGGAAGCAGAAGTGGGCCTTTTCCTGCAGGCTGCAAAAACAGGTCTGGGACACATTTTCCTGAAACGGCTGACACTGTCTTTGAATTTTCGTTCCCGGTCCGGGATCGTAAACTGGGTCAATAAAGCCTTTCCCTCTGTCCTGCCGTCCGAAGAAGATCCTTTAACAGGAAGCATACCTTACTCTCCAAGCAGGGCCTTTAATGAGACAAAAGACCCTGTTTCCGTAAGCATTCACCCTTTTTTCGACGCAGACTATGAACTCGAATCCTCAAAAGTGGTTTCCATCATTCATCAGGCCATAGAGGATTATCCGCAAGATACAATTGCTGTTCTTGTTCGCAGCCGATCCCACCTGAAAGCAGTTGTGCCTGCACTTCACCGCTGCAAAATCAGCTTTCAGGCTGTTGAAATTGATCCGTTGAGCTCTAGGCCTGTTATTCAGGATCTGTGCTCTCTGGCCAAAGCCCTTCGTCATCCGGGACATGACCTTGCCTGGCTGGCCGTACTTCGTGCGCCGTGGTCAGGGCTTGAGCTTGCCGACCTGGCTAAGATCAGGGATAAAGACCGGAAAACTTCGATTCCAGGCAGGATTATGGATGAAAAGGTCCTTGCCGCTTTAAGCAGCCATGGGAAAAAAGTACTGGGCCGGATAGGACCGGTGCTTCGCAACGTACTGGAGCAGAAAGACCGGACCGGTCTGCGCAGGCAGGTTGAATCCTGCTGGCACGCCCTGGGAGGTCCTGATTGTCTGCAGTCCCCCAATGATCGTGTGGATGCTGACGTTTTTTTCAAGCTGCTGCAAAACCGTTTTGAACAGGTTCCACATGAGCTGGTTGACGAGCTGGACAAGACAGTGGCCACGCTCTTTGCCCAACCGGACACAGGAAAAGAACACCGCCTCCAGATAATGACCATGCACAGGGCCAAAGGCCTGGAATTCGATACTGTGATATTGCCTGGTCTTGGACGAGGTTCAGGTTCCGAAGATCATCATCTTCTGGTCTGGATGGAACGTTCAGGTCCGGGAGGTTTAAACGATCTGTTGATGGCTCCGGTTACAGCTGCAGGTGAGGACATTGATCCGGTATATGCCTATATCCGGCGTCTAAGCAGACGCAAAAGCCGCAACGAAGATGGTCGGCTTCTTTATGTTGCCGCGACCAGGGCCAGAAAACGCCTGCACATCCTTGGGCATACCGGCATTGATGCCCAGGGAAAAATTCGTTCACCGACGTCTGGAACTTTGTTGTCCGCATTATGGCCTGCAGTCAGGGATGAATTTGAAAAAGCTGCTGAAGAAAAAAAATCGTGTAACCCTGAAGCAGACAAGTCCAATACATCCTTTTCATCAGCACATTCCCTGTACCGTCTGAAATTCGATTGGAGACCTCCTGATTTGCCACTGGGACTTGGTTCCGGTAAACTCATGGATTATAATTCCAGCCAGGAAAATATCGCATTCGACTGGGCGGGTGAATTGGTGCGTTGTGTCGGCATCTGCGTGCACCGCTGGCTTATGGTAATGACCCGGCAGGGAGTTGAAGCATGGAATGTTTCAAGAGTGCGGGAACTGCGTCAGACATTTGTCCGCCAGCTTGTGGAATCCGGCCTTACTTCCGGTGATTCGAAAAAAGGAGCAGAACTCGTGGTCGAGTCACTGGAGAACATCCTCCTGGACAGAATCGGGCAATGGATTCTCGGGACGCAGAGGGAAGCCAGGAATGAATATGCCATAAGCGGCTCTGTTAAGGACAGGACGGTTTCAGTTGTAATGGACCGTACCTTCGTGGATGAATCCGGGGTGCGCTGGATAATAGACTACAAGACCAGCCGGCACCAGGGAGGGGATAAAAAAGCTTTTCTGGACCGGGAAATAACACGCTATCAGGATCGCATGGAAATGTATGCCCGGCTGATGCAGGATATTGATGCGAGACCGATACGCCTTGGACTGTATTTCCCTCTTCTTTCCGGCTGGAGAGAATGGGAATACATGAAATCAGGGCCTGTTTGATTCTGATTATAACGCTCACATCTACCCCGGTGTAACTGTTTTTTATTTGCATTGCGTACAATAGGGCATAAATTAATAATACAACCATAAAGTCCGGGAGCTGTGCATGTCTGTTTCCCGCGTCTGCCTCGGCTTCACCTCTTATCGCCTGGAAACCATTTCATCGGTCCGCTCAAGGATGCGGGAATACCAGTGCATTATCCTGGAAGAGCCCCCCACACCCGGCTTCAATGAAATGCTGACCGGGGAAATGGATATTGACAGCTACCTTCTGCTAACTGATTTCGGCTTTCCAAAATTTGCCGAAGAGCAGTGCAGGACCTTGCAGGAATTACATTCTCAAAAAAAGACAATTTATCAGGTTGAGCCCTTTCTTCACGAGTTGATCGGCATTCATGAATACTTTGTGTCCGGAGGCACTCCCCGGAAGATCAAGGAAGGAACCGTTGCCAGAAAAGTATACGATTGCGAACGAATCTGGACCTCCAGGCTGCTTGATTTTTATAAAGCTTCCGGATCAGCTTCTGATTTTTCTGAAGTGGTGGATGCCGTCAAGAACTTCGCGCGTGCGGACGCGCAAAAGGGACGTCTCAGGGATTTCATGCGCGC
>SLAE01000069.1 GCA_007127015.1 Desulfonatronospira sp.
ATCTGGTTTTCGGACAGGACCTGAAAATTCGGGGTTGTCTGTATGGTTTGGTTGATTCTGGGCATAATAGGACTCCTGTGTTCTTATTCTCCGAACTTAGTTGATTATTTAAGCCTTGATCAGTTCCAGGGCTTTTTCCGTCCCAATCGACGCATTGGGAGCATAAGCATCTGCACCGATTTCACGGGCAAAATCATCAGTAACAGGAGCGCCTCCCACGATCACCTTGACCTGATCCCGGATGCCTGCTTCCTTTAAAGCATTTATCACTTCACCCATCTTGGGCATGGTGGTGGTCAATAGAGCTGATAAACCAAGTATCTGAGGTTTCTTTTCTTTGACCATGTTTACAATATCCTCTGTCTTGCGGTCTATGCCCATGTCAATAATGTTAAAGCCGGCGCCTTCCATCATCATGCCGGCCAGGTTCTTGCCTATGTCATGCAGATCGCCCTGCACAGTGGCCATGACCACGGTGCCGGCCCTGGAGCCGCCTTCTTCAGAGAGAACGGGGCGCAGCTTGTCCATGGCGGCATGCATGGCTTTTGCAGAGCGCAGTACTTCGGGAATAAACATTTCGCAGTTCTTGAATTTTTTCCCGACAACATCCATGCCTGCAAAAAGTCCTTTCTGTAAAACTTCATCAGGGTCAGCGCCTTCATCCAGCAGTTCCTGTGTGAGCGCAGCGACTTCATCGATTCTGCCGTGCAGCAGGCCGTCAGCAATTTTTCCAAATTTTTCAGACATACTCAGCCTCCTTGAGTTTTGATTTGCCTGTTATATGCGGCAACTCAGTTGATTATTCTTTTTAGGTGCAAGTTTGGGATGTGTTTTGAGATCTAGCTTGCACACCCGCAGACAGGATGCCTGCGGCAATTATCCAAACATGTTCCGGCAGGGAACCGGAACCGGCGGTCTTTGATCTAGAGATACAGATGCGTTTGTCCGATTTTCTGTCATGTCCAGTTTGTCCTTAATACAGCCGGGTGAAGAACTATATAACATTGCATCTTATCAATGCGAGCTTTAAATGGTTGACAGGATGAGCATCGCAGTGTGTAACAGGTACCAACATTGTCTTGAAAATGATGATTTGTTGTGAGGTTAAAATCATGGTTTTAAAATAGTTAAAGCTTAAGATTTTAATGTCAAATACTTATTACTGTACATAAATTTCATCTGCCCGTCTTTCCGATTTATATAGCTCTTATTACAAATTAGAACGTTTTTCAACCCAAAATGTAATGACTCAAAATATTTAAGATTAATCCTGGTTTAAGAGAAAGATTTTTTGATCAAGATCTTCAGGTTCTGATTAATTTATTTAATAATTTACAATGTTTAATTGAAGAAAGAAAAGCAGATCGATAATAAAAGATTTCGCTGAAAACCTAAAAATAAGATAAATATTTGCAATATTTGGCTTATTTTCAGACTTAATGATCTTAAATGTATTTATGATTTTGAACCGTAGAAATATAAATTCTCATTTCAGCTGAACTTTGTCTTGACCCTTAGAAAGGACTCTTTGTAATATATTGCCGACTTTACAATGGCTCCCAGAGACATGATTTCATGCTTCTGGGAGCTTGTGATTTTATTGGGGGAGTACGCGCAAGAAATTCGCGCGTGACCGAGGAAGAATCATGCTGTGGCGTCAGGGGATGAGATATGATGCCGTAAAACCCGCAATATCCAGTTCAGGTAAATTTCAGATTCTGGAAGCTAATCAAGAGAGGCTGACATGACTTTTTATCTGCAGAAATTCGCCTACACCATCTGGTGGAATCTCCTTCTGCTGACCCTGGGTTCGGTTATCCTTGCCGTGGCCCTTAAGGGCATTGTCGTCCAACACCAGTTTATTCCAGGAGGTGTATTCGGAGCTGGACTTCTGATCTATTACGTCACTCCTGTCCTGTCAGCAGGAATCCTTTACTTTCTGTTGAACATTCCACTTTTTATACTGGGCTGGATGTATGTAAGCCGAAGGTTTTTCCTGTACAGCATGTATGCCATGGTGGTGGCAACCCTGGCCTACGAGCTTATGCCCATTGACCTGGGTATTCAAAATCAGTTCTACGCAGCTGTGGCAGCCGGCTGCATCGGAGGTCTGGGTTGCGGTATTGTTCTTAGATCGCTGGGCTCCAACGGCGGGCTGGATGTGGTCGCGGTCATGCTCAATCAAAAATACAATCTGGGAATAGGCAAGTTTTACTTTGTAGTTAATTTCTTGCTTTTCTCCGTAAGCCTGTTCATAATTAAGATAGACCTCGTCATTGCTTCCCTGATCCTGGTGTTCATCATGTCTTATGTAATTGAATATACCCTGAGCATGTTCAACAACAGGAAACTGGTCTTGATAATTTCCGAGCACAACGAAGAAATAGCCAAAGACCTGATGCACAGGCTCAAGGTCGGAGCCACCTTTCTGCGGGGAAGGGGAGCCTACTCCGGGCAGGACAAGAATATTATCATGACCATAACCAACAATATCATGCTCAAACAGCTGGAGCAGGCTGTTTTTTCAATAGATCAGCAGGCCATCTTTATTGTTGAAAACACTTTTAACGTTCTGGGGACAAGCTTCAGCCACAGAAAAATTTATTAACAGATATAAAAAACATTCGGATAAGGTTCATTCCTTTTCCTGCCCGCTGTAGACCCGGATAAGAACCTCTTCCAGTGGTCTTTTAGGGACATGGTGTACTTTTTTTGCGTCACGCCAGTAATTAATGTCCTGACCGGGTTTAAGCGTTTCCAGGATTACTTTTTCCCTGGGACGGCCCAAAGCCAGGACAAGAAGTATCTGCAGATGATCAGGCACCTGCAGCGCCTGGATCAGTCTTTCCTTGTTTATTGATCCAAGGATACAGCCGCCCAGCCCGGATTCAGTGGCGCCGAGCATGATGGTCTGTGCTGCTATGCCCATGTCCCAGACAGCGGTTTTGGCCTTTGTTTTTTCACCCAGGATGACAATATATGCCGATGGTCTCTCTCCCTCTTCAGGTCCGGGCCATTCCTTTAAAAGAGCAGCCCAGGAAAGGCAGGCAAAAATTTCACTGTTCATTTCCGGATCAGTGCTGATGATGTATCTCAAAGGCTGAAGGTTGCCGGCAGAAGCTGTAAGCCTGGCCAGATCCACCAGGGATGTCAGAGTTTCCATGCTTACCCGGCGATGTTCATTAAAACGCCGGAAACTTCTGGTCCTGACCACCATTTCATGAAGATTCATTGTTGGCTTCCATTTCTTTTTGCCAGTTTTCGGCCATTTCTCTTAAAACCTTTGCATACTCTTTTTTAAGACGGTTCATGTAGTCAGGATCAGCTTTTCCTTTCCAGGTTTGAACCTCCAGATATCTGGAAGGAATCTTAACCTCTTCAGGTTTGAATCCTGTTCTGAATTTAAGTGCCCAGCGGTGTGACTTGATTTTTTTGACTACAGCGTCCAGTTCGTTTTCATTGAATTCATAGCCGACTGAATTCAAAGCCTTAAGCAGGTTGTTCTTCGGATATACTTTGCGGGCGAAAAGGCAGCCGACCATTGAACACATGAGCACCCGGTAATCTTCCTGGTCCTGCATGAAGTTTATTGCCTCAACGGTGTCCTTGGAATCCTTCTCCTGGTCGAAGCTGTAGGCTCCGGTATCCAGGTGAGAATGTCTGAGACCCAGAGCCTGACTGACGTAATAGTTCTCTCCTGTAGCATATCCTGCCATCTCCTGGCCAAGTACACAGGCGAAATCCTCACCTCCGAATTTTTCCGCAGCCACCATTGTGCCCATGGCCAGGGTCTTATAAAATTCATTGGGTTGTTCAGCTATGTTTCTGAGTCCTTCCCGATACGCCTGAACATCTCCGAATTCAAGAGGGGCCAGAGTCTGTTCTTTAGTTATCAGGCCTTTTTCCAGGGCCTCCGTAGCCCAGGCAAGGGCAACTCCCGCGCTAATGGCATCAAGACCCAGTTTTTCAACATCCTCCAGCAGGGTAAGCACTCCGGGCCCTGAAGCAACGCCCAGCATGCTGCCCACTGCGAATATGGGCTCATAGTCGTAGGATACCTGCCTGTAGAGAAATTCATGCTCTTTTCCAAACCGTTCACGAAGAAGTCCGATATGAACGCAACCGACAGGACAGCCGGCGCAGGCCACCTGCCTTAACAGCAGGTCCCTGGCGAATGTCTCGCCGGAGATGGCTTCAACCCCTGGATCATGAGTGCTCTGCAGATTGCGCCAGGGAAGAGCGTGCAGTTCATTGAGGGGAATGAGGTTTTCCGGTGTGCCCAGGTCGTGATATTTGCGCATGGTTCCGCTTTGCACTACTTGAGTATAGATTTCATCATAAACCTTGGTGTATTCCTTTCTCAGATCAGGATCCAGTTCCATGTGGCTGTCACCGGAGAGAATGATTCCCTTGAGGTTTTTGATTCCCATGACCGTGCCGCCGCCCATGCGTCCGAAATGCCTGTAGGTATCAACGTTGATGCAGGAATAACGGACAAGGTTTTCACCGGCCGGTCCTATGCGCAGAATGCTTCTGTGTCCGGGGTTTCTCGGCTTCATGGTCCGCATTTTCTTGCCGGTTTTAAATATATTCATACCTTTCAGAAAATGTACGTCCTGAATATGAACTTCTTTGGAACCAAGACCGACGCATGTCAGCTTTCTGGCCCGGCCTTTGAGCACCAGGGCATCATAGCCTGCGAATTTGAGTGCCAGGGCAGAGCGTCCACCCGCGTGGGATTCCGCGTATTGACTGTTGTAGGGAGACATGAAGCCCAAAACGGTTTTGCTCATCAGTGGAAAATAACCTGTCAGAGGTCCGATCGCCAGAATCAGCGGCTGGTCGGGATGAAAAGGGTCTTCATCCATCAAGGCATAATGACTGAAAAGCCCCGCGGACAGACCGCTGCCTCCCAGCCAGGCATTCCTGGTGTCAAAATATTCAACCGTGGATTTCCCCCTGGATAAATCCACAACCATAACCTTGAATCTATTCTGCATTTTTTTTCTCCTTGGGTACTTCCACCATTTCCAGACAATCGTGCGGACAAAAAGAGACGCATCTGCCGCAGTGGATGCATAATACCGGCGTATTCCATTCCGGATCAAAATATATCGCATCTACCGGGCAGGCTTTGGCGCACTCGCCACAGTTTATGCACAGCTTTTCCCTGAAGATTACTCCGCCGCCTTTTCTTTGGCGCAAAGCATCCGTTGGACAGGCGGAAGCACAGGGCGCCGGATCGCAGGCCAGGCAGACTCCGGCTTCAAATCCTGTACTTATGCCGCCGGATGAACGGATCTGAATGCCTGCCCTTTTCCATGACAATGATTTGTAGACACTGCGGGCACAGGCCAGAGAACATGAATAACAGCCAATGCATCTTTCCATGTGGGGTGTTCTAAGTACCTTCACAGATTTCCTCCGGTTCGGTGGGTAATTTTATATTTTACCTTGGTTGAAAGATTTATTATACATATTGCCGCTCTGCGGTTTTTTACAGCATAATAAAATATCCATTATCATCTTTTTGTAAAGTTTATGCAATAAAATTCATATGATCCAGGAAGTACCCTGCCGCAATAAAAATTTTTCATCAGGAGCAGAAAAGATGACCTTTAGCAGAAGAGTTTCCAGTATTCAACCATCGGCTACTCTGGCTATTAATGCCAGAGCTCAGGAAATGCGTTCCAGGGGAGAGGCTGTGGTCAGCCTGGCAGTGGGCGAACCTGATTTTCCCACGCCGGAGCACATAATTCTGGCTGCCAAGCAGGCCCTTGATGACGGCTTTACCAGATATACGGCAGTCCCCGGCATACCTGAACTTAGAAAAGCGGCAGCAGGATATTTTTCCAGAACATACGGCATAGAATGTTCCTGGATGGAAGTCATGATTTCCAACGGAGGAAAACAATGCCTTTATAACCTTTTGCAGGCACTTATAGATCCTGGAGACGAGGTGCTGATACCCGCTCCTTACTGGGTAAGTTATCCTGCCTTCGTTCAATTGGCCGAGGGCACACCCGTGATTGTACCCTCCGAACCGGAAGAGAATTTTCTGATAAGCAAAAAAAATCTGGAAATTCTTGTTACTCCAAGGACGAAGGTGTTAATTCTTAATACCCCTTCAAATCCGACAGGATGTCATTATTCTCTCCGCAAGCTTGAGGAGCTCGCTGAATGGGCGGTTTCCAGGAATATCTTCGTTATCTGTGACGAGGTATACGATCAACTGGTATATCCACCCGCGGAACCCGCATCCTTGTGTTCCTTCTGGACAAAGTACCCGGATAATACAGCCGTAGTCAACGGGCTTTCAAAGACCTTTTCCATGACCGGATGGAGAGTCGGCTTCGTCCTTGCCCACCAGGATCTGATCAAAGCCATGAGCAAAATTCAGGGCCAGTCAACTTCCAATATCTGCTCCATAGCCCAGAAAGCGGCCCTGGCTGCCCTGGAAGGTCCTTTCGAAATGGTGGCCAGTATGCGGAAAAGCTTTGTCCGGCGCAGAGATATGGCCCTGGACATAATTTCTTCATGGAGAGGGGCTGTGTGTCCCAAACCGGATGGCGCTTTTTATGTCTTTCCCAGCATTGACTCTTTTTACAACACTCAGGTGGACAGTTCCACCAAGTTGTGCCAAGCTGTTCTTGAAGAAGAAAAAATCGCCCTGGTTCCGGGGGAGGCTTTTGGCGATGATCGCTGCGTCCGCATTTCCTACGCGCTTCAGGAAGATGTACTCAT
>SLAE01000187.1 GCA_007127015.1 Desulfonatronospira sp.
ATGCCTTCAAGACCAGAGAATGAATCGGATGAGTTATCAAAGCAATAAATTTGATATCCCCTATAGGATTGTTAACCGGATAACTTTATGTTGACCACTTTCCTGCGTAGATCTTTCTCCTGACCAGACCATGCATTTTTTTTATTTGCTTCCTTGTTAAGTAAGGAACTTATCACAGAAATAAACTGTCGCATCTTTATTCATGGTAATCCTGTTGAAACTTGCCGGTGATGTTTATTCTAAACTCCTTTATCTTCAAATATCCAGAACGATATTTTTCAAATCACACCTATCTGCATTATAAACGCGACTGCGAAAACTCATTTCTCTTACGCTAATTCGCGTGGCAGCGGTAAGGCCAGAAATAAGAAGTCAGCTGAAATAAAAATTAAAGTTTCAGCTTCATTCTTCATTAGTTCATGTCCTTGCTCTTGCAAACATATCATAATGATCAGCAACAACAGAAAATAAAATGCTGATTCAAGTCCTTAAACGGCCGATAGTGTCGGATAAACGATCAAAATTTCTTTTTTCTTCATAAAAGAAAAAAAACAGCAATTAAATTTCTGGTACAAGAACTTAAGCGGCGGATAATAACCGATAAATGACCCAAAATTATTTGTAAATGCATACAGTCGTTTTATAATTTTTTAATCCTAAATTTACTGCCGTTGACCAGATAAGAGAAGACTTGCTCTTTCTTCATCATTAACAAGTAAATAATGAAAGCATCCTTTTCTTTAATCAATGCTGAATTTTTGTTTCAGGCTAAGGCGCAAAAAGATCAGCATACTTTTTAACGGAGGTGATGAAGATGTCCAAAAGCTTTGATGTGTACTGGAAAAAAAATCTGACTTTGATAGCCGTCCTGCTGGCCGTATGGGCTTTTGTACCCTATGTACTTGGAATTTTTCTGGTTCAGCCTCTGAACAATATCTGGATGGCCGGTTTTCCCCTGGGTTTCTGGATTGCTCAGCAGGGATCAATTTATGTTTTTGTAATCCTTATTCTTGTCTACTGTGTCCTCATGAACAGGCTGGACCGTAAATATGATGTTGATGAACAATGATTCATGATTTTTATTTAATTCCAACAACCCTGCGGTGAGGAGGGTAAAGTAATGTCTATTTTGGCCTGGACCTATATAATGGTCATTTTAACTTTTGGATTATACATCTTTATCGCCTGGAGATCCAGGGTAAAGGAGACCAAGGGATTTTACGTGGCCGGATCTTCTGTCCCCCCGCTGGCCAACGGGATGGCCACAGCCGCAGACTGGATGAGCGCGGCTTCTTTTATTTCCATGGCCGGACTGGTCTCCTTTATGGGTTATTCAGGAGCGGTTTATCTTATGGGCTGGACGGGAGGATACGTGCTCCTGGCCCTGCTTCTTGCTCCATATTTGCGTAAATTCGGAAAATTCACCGTCCCCGACTTTGTCGGTGACAGGTATTATTCAAACACAGCGCGAGTGGTGGCCCTTATCTGCGCCATCTTTATTTCACTTACCTATGTTGCGGGCCAGATGCGAGGCGCGGGCATAGTTTTCAGCCGGTTTCTTGAAGTTGAAGTCAGTACCGGCGTGTTCATCGGCATGGCCGTGGTCTTTTTCTACGCCGCTCTTGGAGGCATGAAAGGCATCACCTGGACTCAGGTGGCCCAGTACTGCGTCCTGATCGTGGCCTTTGTTCTGGCTGCCGCGGCCATTTCTCTCAAGCTTACGGGAGTAGTCTTTCCTCAGGTAGGTTTCGGCTCCACCCTTATAGAGGGAGAACGAGCCGGGCAATATGTTCTGCAGGCCCTTGACGGAATCCATATAGAACTTGGTCTGCACCGATATACTGAGGCCTTTCACCCTGACGGCATGGGCATGCTTTCTGTTTTCAGCATCACCCTGGCCCTGATGGTCGGCACGGCGGGGCTGCCGCATGTCATAATCCGCTTTTTTACGGTTCCAAGCGTCAAGGCCGCCAGAATAAGCGCTTTCTGGGCTATTTTGTTCATAGCTATCCTGTACACCGCTGCTCCCACTGTGGCAGGCTTTGCCAGATATAACATGATCGAGACCATCAATGACGTTCCATATGCCGAAGCCCCTGACTGGTTTAAAAACTGGGAACAGACAGGTCTGGTGGCCTGGATGGATAAAGCAGGTGACGGCATAATTCGTTTCCGGGCCGGAGAACCTTTTGTCGGACCTCCTGTGTTGACCGGAGAACGGGGAGAACACGGGCAGAGACTGGTGGCCAATGTGCCTACGGACAATGATAACGAGCTTTATATTGATCGGGACATCATAGTTTTGGCCAGTCCTGAAATGGGCAACCTTCCTGCCTGGATGATCGGTCTGGTTGCCGCGGGAGGGCTGGCCGCAGCGTTATCCACAGCTTCAGGCCTGTTGATTGTTATTGCTTCGTCCATTTCACATGACCTGTATTACAGGATACTCAACCCGCAGGCTACGGAAAGACAGCGCATGCTCGTCGGGCGGATAATGATCGCTCTGGCTGTTCTTATAGCCGGCTACTTCGGTATTAATCCACCGGGCTTCGTAGCGGAAGTGGTGGCTTTTGCCTTCGGTCTGGCGGCATCTTCATTTTTTCCCATTATCATCCTCGGTATATTCACTACGTGGGTGAACCGTGAAGGGGCCATCGCCGGAATGATCGTAGGCATCAGCTTCACCATGATGTATATTATCCAGACCAAGTTTATGGGCATGGACCCCTGGTTTTTCGGAATCGTTCCGGAAGGTATAGGTACCGTGGGCATGCTGCTTAATGCGATTGTAACCCTTGTTGTTTCCTCGTTCACCAAGTCACCTCCGGCCCACATTAAAGAACTGGTTCAAAATGTGCGCACGCCTCGCGGCTCAGGTGAAGCAACCGGTCATTAGCTTCAAATAAATTAATAATCTAAAACGCTAAAGCCGGCTGCAGATATGAATCTGCAGCCGGCTTTAAAATATTTTCCGGTAAGGTGTTGATCGGCTATGCTTTTATGATTATGAGTTGTTATTGATGAGATCATTTTTTACTTTAAGAAGTTGCTTCTCTGAGCCGCCGGCATGATCAAAACTTCATCCAGAAATGATAGCAGTAAAATCATATCGAATATGTTTCCTGCTGACTGCTGTTAAATTATCGTTTTTGAATTTTACTTGGTGATTTCACGAATTACAGAATATTAAAACAATTAACTGAAGGAGATCCTGATGGAAAGAAGCGTATATCTTTTTGCTTTGAGCACCTGTGTACATTGTATGAATATCAAGAAATTTCTTCAGGAAAAAGGAATAGAATTCGAGTATGTAGATGTGGACAAGCTGCAAGGCGAAGAACGGGAAAAAGTGATTGAGGATTTGAAAGGCTTTAATCCCAGTCTGTCATTTCCAACCCTGGTCATTAATGGAGATAAAGTAGTGGTGGGTTTGAAGGAGAAAGAAATCATGGAGGCCTGCGCAGTTTAATTCCACGTATCAACCATTTTTCATTTTGAACATATGATGTTGAAGCAACGCGGCAGGATGTTTCAAAGATTCTTTACAAACTGCTGCGCCTGGGCTAATAATATTTTTTTATTTATATAAAGATTTATTATACTAAAATAGTCAGGATTTATTATGAATCCTTTTAGGGAGTGATAATATGAGTGAGAGAGTGCAGACAGTATTGGACAAAATCAGACCATCGCTTCAGGCTGACGGAGGAGATGTTGAACTGGTCGAGGTTACCGATGACGGTGTGGTCAAGGTCAGGCTGCAGGGTGCCTGCAAAGGTTGCCCCATGTCTCAGATGACTTTGAAAAACGGCATTGAACGCCTTGTTCTAAAAGAACTGCCCGAAATAAAGTCCGTAGAAGCGGTTTAGATTTACAGGGTTTTAACCTTGCTTGCAGGCGGGCCTCATCAGCCCGCCTTTGTTTTGCCTATGGCCAAGCATAAGGAGAATGACAATGAGCGAAGTGGTCACCAGATTTGCTCCCAGTCCCACTGGTTATCTGCATATAGGAGGTGCAAGAACGGCCCTTTTCAACTGGCTTCTGGCCCGTCAGCATCAGGGCAGATTCCTGCTGCGCATCGAGGATACAGATGTCAAAAGATCTTCAGGAGAGATGACCAGGGCCATTCTGGACAGCATGCACTGGCTTGGCCTGGATTACGATCAGGGTCCGTTTTACCAGAGCCAGCGTATTGAAATTTATAAAGATTTTATCCAAAAAATTGTCCAGGCCGGACAGGCCTATTATTGCCGCTGCACTCCTGAAGAAGTTGAAGAGATGCGCAGCCTGGCCAGGGAAAAGGGGCTGAAACCCAAGTATTCAGGCAGATGCCGTGAACTGAGTCTGAACCCGGGACCGGATACAGTGATCAGAATCAAAACTCCGCTCAGCGGACAAACAGTTTATCAGGATCTGGTCAAGGGCGGAATTTCCGTAGACAACTCTCAGCTGGACGATTTTGTTCTGGAAAGAATAGACGGTACGCCAACCTATAATCTGGCCGTGGTCGTGGATGATATAGAAATGGGAATTACTCATGTCCTTCGCGGAGATGATCATATAAATAATACCCCTAAACAAATTATCCTCTATAATGCCCTGAACGTATCCCCTCCCCTTTTCGGGCATGTACCCATGATTCTTGGGCCGGACAAGAAAAAGCTGTCCAAACGCCATGGAGCCCTATCGGTTACAGCATATCGGGAAATGGGCTATCTCCCGGAAGCCCTGGTCAATTATCTGGTCCGTCTGGGATGGTCCTACAAGGACGAAGAGATTTTTACCCTGGAGGATCTCTTAGCCAGGTTCTCCCTCGACAATCTGGGATCATCGGCATGCGTCTTTGACATGGACAAGCTTCGCTGGCTCAACAGCCACTATATCAAGCAGGCGGATGTAAACAGGCTGGCTTCGATTCTGACCGAACACCTGGACCCTGACCTGCCTCCTCCAGATGTCGGCTATCTGGAAAAAATAATCCCCCTGCTGCAGCCCAGAGCTGTAACAGTTCAAGAAATGTCTGAAATGGCTCATTTCTTTCTGGTGCCAGACGAGCAACTGATGATCGAGCAGGAAGCGGCAGAAAAGTTTTTGACTCCTGAAGCCAGAGAAAATTTAAGAGAAATTGCAGATCTACTGGAAAAACTGGATTCGTTTGATCTTTCAGTTCTTGAGTCTGCGCTCAAATCATATATCGAAGAAAAAAACATCAAGTTCAAAACAATAGCTCAGCCTCTCCGGGTGGCTCTGACCGGCAGAACTGCCAGTCCCGGCATCTTTGAGACCATGGAAATTCTTGGCGGAGAAAGATGCGTAAACAGGCTGAGATTCTCCCTTAACAGATAAGAGCTCTTTAACTCTTCATTGTCCGCCTGAAATATGAAACCCAAGCTCCAGTTCCAGGAAAAGAGCAAAGTGAAATTTTCCCGCGAAGGCATGTTTGACGGATTTTTGAAGTGCGTTCCCCTGGGACTGGGAGTTTTTGTCTATGGGATCGTCTTTGGCATGCTCGCCGTACAGGCCGGCATGACCCCTTTTCAGGCCCAGATCATGAGCCTGACCGTTTTTGCGGGAGCCGCTCAGCTAATGGTTCTGGAACTCTGGGCTCCGCAGTTGCCTGTTCTTGCCCTTTTTCTGACAACTCTCGCCGTAAACATGAGACATCTGCTTATGGGAGCGGCAATGCGCGACTGGCTGGTACACATACCACCGGGCAAATCCTATTTCAGCCTGTTTTTCATGACTGATGAGTCCTGGGCTCTGTCCGTAAAAGAGATGGACTCAGGGAAAAAAGACGCGGGATTCCTGCTGGGTTCGGGTCTATGTATTTATTCCTTCTGGAACTTTGCCACTTTCGTGGGTTCATCCACATCCTTCTGGATGGACAAATATCTTGCAGATCCTGCAGTATTGGGGCTGGATTTTGCCTTCACAATCGTATTTATTGCTTTGCTTACATTCTTCTGGAGGGGAAAAGCCCAGATTCCGGTCTGGATGATAGCTGCTGCAACAGCATTACTCGCTTTCACGCTTTTTCCGGGCAAGTGGTATATCATTTTTGGAGGACTGGCAGGAGGAATTGCAGGAGCTCTCAGAAATGCTTGAGAATCATGACCTCCAGTTCGCGGCGGCCATTGTGCTTATGACTGTCGCCACGTATTTCACCAGGGCCGGAGGACTTTTTATCATCAGCAGGGTCACGCCCTCCCCCCGGATCAGAGCTTTTCTGGATCATATGCCGGCATCAATCCTGGTGGCCATTGTCGTTCCCACTTTGATAGGTAAGGGACCAGCGGAACTAATATCCGCGGGAGCCACAATGCTGACCGCCCTTTATACACGCAGCCTGACTATTGCCATGCTTACCGGGCTGATCTCAGTTTCCATGCTCAGGGCTTTGGTCTTTACATGAAGATGTATTTTCGGCAGAAAGTCTGGTGACCGGAAACGCACCATGTCTTAGTTGAATTCTCCAGGAACGTCTTTTGTATATTGCTGATAAGCTCTTTCAATTTTCTTCCTGCCTTCATCAGAGGAAAAATACTGCTTGCTTTCATCAGGCAGATCAGCCCATTCGCTTCGTTTTTTTCCAACAAGCTTTCTCACCCATTCAGGCAAAGCATTCCATTTTTCTTGAACACTGCGATGAAATTCCATTTTGATTCTCCTGA
>SLAE01000137.1 GCA_007127015.1 Desulfonatronospira sp.
ACATTGTCCACGGCGGAGCAGTGTTCACCCTGGCTGATCTTGCCTTTGCCGCGGCGTCAAACTCCCGCGGTTCTGCCGCTGTAGGCATAAACGCGACCATACACTATATCCGGCCTGTTCAGCAAGGCTCCATACTCACAGCTCAGGCCAGGGAGATCTTTTCACAGCGGACTCTGTCAGGATACGCCGTGGAAGTCAGAGACGATCAGCACCGCCTGGTGGCTACTTTTCAGGGTACGGCCTACAAGAAGGATGCTCCTCTAATCCCCGAGACTGAAAAAAGCAGGCGGAAATAGTGTCTATCCGCAGTCTCGCTCTGGAAATCTATCAGCTGGAAAAAGAGCTGAACAAACTTAGAAAGGTTCAGTCCGCATCTGCCTCAGGCGAGATGCAGGATCTGAGCTGGGAGATCAGCCGGGTTAAAAAAAGGCGCGATGAACTAAAGTCCATTCTGGAATCCCGAAAAGAAAAACCCAGGTTTTAGACCCGTTTTTGTCCTGACCCATGTGTATATCTGGTTATTCTAGATTGCTATAAAAATGATTTTAATCAGCGTAAATCAGTTTACCCCGTGAAATCTCTTATTTTTTTACTGGGGGCGAGATCAGCGGCTAAAATCTTTCTTCTTCATGCAACTGATAACATCAAAGGCAAAGAATCTTGGCCCCCCCAGTTAAATCAACTTCGTGGTGCTTACGCATTTAACCGGATAAACTGATTGCGCAAATCTCCGCAGATTAAGAAGAGCATGCCAAAGGGTTGGTAACGATAAACATGAAGATCATCTTGATTACAAACTGGAATTAAATGTTTTTTCGTGAAAACAGATCACTCGGGCTACACGCAAAGTTCTCTGTAGTGTTAATAATTAACTGATAAACAAACTTTAGATCACACACAAAGATAAAAAAATGTTTGATATTTTTTACTTAGTCAACCAGGTACTCCCCATGGTCATCCCCCTTCTTCTGGGGGTCACCCTGCATGAAGTGGCCCACGGCTACACAGCCTACCGCTTCGGCGATCCAACAGCCAGAAACGCCGGGCGTCTTTCCCTGAACCCCGTGCGTCACGCTGATCCATTCGGCACGGTTCTACTGCCTTTGCTGCTTATACTCATGAAAAGCCCATTCCTGTTCGGCTGGGCCAAGCCTGTACCTTTCAATCCCTCCTATTTCCAGGATGCCAGGAAAGGCATTTTTTGGGTGGCCCTGGCCGGCCCCACGGCAAACTTTGCCCTGGCCGTGGCTTTTTTCCTGCTGCTGCAAGGCCTGGCTATTATGCAGCCCGTACTGGACCCAGGCAATTCCGGATACCTGCAGCCGGTAATGATGGTGGCCTACTTCGGGATCTTCATAAATATCATTCTGGGGATTTTTAACCTGTTCCCCATCCCGCCCCTGGACGGCAGCAAGGTGCTGGCAACGTTTCTGCCCGGGCGCATGGCCGGGCAGTACATGCAGCTGGAAAAATACGGCTTTATCATTATTATCCTGCTGCTCTTTCTGGGCGTATTTCAGACTGTCTTTGCCCACGTGATAAATTTCGTTAACAGCCTGCTGTTCTAAAAAGCCGGTAATTTTTTTGCCCGCATACAGCTGTAAACAATTAACTGATAACTTTTAACTCTCAAGTCAGACAGGTAATAAATCTATGCGACAAAGCGGTGAAAAAAGGGTAGTTTCAGGCATGCGTCCCACAGGGCCTCTGCATCTGGGACATTATTTCGGGGTCCTGAAAAACTGGGTCAAGTTTCAGGAAGAGTACACCTGCTTTTTTTTTGTCGCCGACTGGCACGCCCTGACCAGCGAATATGCTGAACCGCACGGGATAAAGCCTTTTGTAGCCGAACTGGTCAAGGACTGGCTGGCGTCAGGTCTGGATCCGGAAAAAGCGGTTATTTTTCAGCAGTCCCAGATCAAGGAGCATGCAGAGCTTAATCTGCTGCTGAGCATGATCACGCCCCTTGGCTGGCTGGAACGCAACCCAACTTACAAGGAGATAAGGCAGGAGCTGATCAGCAAGGATTTGAACACCCACGGCTTTCTGGGCTATCCCGTGCTGCAGGCCGCGGACATCCTTATCTACCTGCCTGATTTCGTGCCTGTGGGGCATGACCAGTTGCCTCAGCTGGAGCTGACCAGGGAGATTGCCAGGCGCTTCAATCATCTTTACGGCGATCTGTTTGTGGAACCTCAGGCCAAGCTGACCGTCTCAGCAAAACTTCCCGGGCTGGACGGGCGCAAAATGAGCAAAAGCTACGGCAACTGCATTTATTTAGGCGATGAGCCGGAAGCTCTGAGGCCCAAGGTCATGTCCATGCTCACCGATACCAAGCGCATGCGCAGAAAGGATCCAGGAGACCCGGAGACCTGCAATCTCTTTCCCTATCACCTGCTGGTCACTCCGGAAACCGATCGTGAAGAGATCCGCCGCAAATGCACTCTGGCTGAATGGGGCTGCGTGGACTGCAAAGAGCTTATGCTCGGCCGCCTGGAAGAATTCCTGACTCCTTTGCGGGACAGACGCAGACAGTATGACAATCCTGAGATCATCCGCGAAATCCTGCACACAGGGAATAAAAAGGCTGTTGAGGAAGCAGCAGTGATTATGGAAAGGGTTCGGGAAAAGCTGGGTTTTAACTTTTAATATTAACCTGATCCGTGAAGTTAACTTTTTTAGTATGTCCTTAAAATAGGTTCAGGGGTTTGGCAAAATGGCCGTCCCGCACTTACTTTCTAAACTGTTTTAATCTTGAGCAGGTTGATGTTTTAAAGTAAGTGTGGGATTCCTGAACCTGTTGTACGGATTCAGGTATTAAGATGAAAAGGCTGCTTTCTGGCTGGACTTTTTCAGGGAACGCAATCCACAAGTTCCAGCCTGCGCTCGCCCAGACCGCTTAATACCGCCGTGACCCATGGATAGGTAATAACCATAATGGCCGGTCCTTCGGGGGGATGGACCCAGCAGGCCACCCGGACCACTGAATTGTCCTGATATTCGATCACTGTTTCGGCCCTGTATCCTCCAGTCGGACGGCTGCCCGCGTAAAAGGCCGCGAAATATTCAGCCTGCTCCGGCCACTCAGGCTCAGCTTCCCTGTTCAGCTTCCACACTTGTTCCCAGTCCTTTTCGTCTCCGGAAACAGCTGCCGGAGTCTGCACATCAGAAAAATTACCGGACCATTGGGCCATGATTTCAGCCTTTGTCAATTCATCACTGGTTGTCGCCCGGTATACAAGCATGGCCGCGGGCAAGAGCAGCACGACTGCTGCCGCCATCCAGACCACAAAGCCTACAGGGCCTTTAAAAAATCTCTGCGCAGGCATGGCTTACCTCGATTAAATTAATTTCAGAAAACAGGACGAAAGAGTGGCTGCTGCCCAGCAGCATAAATATATGTCTCAATGATAGCAACCTGAATCCGTTAAAACAGTTTCCGAAGTTTGGTCGCACGTCCGTAAAAACTCGCTCCAATACAGACTAAATCAAAATCTTGTTCATGCATGAATCAGCAATCTGCTGGAAACTCGATTTTTTTTGTGAACTGTGTCAAAAGGTTATATGATTTTGATTAAGTCTGTCTACGTCGCTCAGACAGTTTACGGCCGTTCGGCCAAAATCCGGAACCTGCAAGGCTGATCAGGCTGCAAGAAAAATTTTCACGTATTCAGGATTGCAATATATCTCCACAGGCAGATTGATACCGGGTGTAAATCATCGATGGACAGAACTGGCGGGAGAGATTATCCGTTAAGTACATGTTTTAGAAAAATAACCGGCTCCTGGCAGTTAATCCTGTCCGGACATCAAGATCTGCACGCAGAAGATGAAGCCGCTATATTTTGATTACAACGCAACCACTCCGGTGCACAAGGAAGTTGTTCAGGCCATGCTTCCTTATTTCACTGAAAAGTTCGGCAATCCCGGTAGCGGACACATGCACGGCCTTGAGGCCAGAAACGGCCTTGAGAAAGCCAGAGAGAGCCTGGCCGGGCTGATCAACTCCGAGCCTGAGCAGCTTTATTTTACTTCCTGCGCCACTGAAGCGAACAACCTGGTCCTGTCCGGTACGCTACGTCCAGGAGATGAACTGATCATTTCCGCTGTGGAGCATCCTTCGGTCAGCCAGCCGGCTGCTGAACTGGAAAAAAAGGGAATTATTCTTAAAATCGCCCCTGTGGACCACAGCGGGCGCATTGATCCGGATCAGGTCCGGGAACTGATCACTTCCAAAACCAGACTGGTAAGCGTCATGCTGGCCAATAACGAGGCAGGCACAATCCAGCCTGTAGCCGGGCTGTCCGCTATTCTGGCTTCAAAGGACATTCTTCTGCATACTGACGCGGCTCAGGCCGCGGGCAAGATACCGGTGGACGTGGCCAAGCTGGGCGTAGATTTTCTGAGCGTTGCCGGGCATAAGATGTACGCGCCCAAAGGCGTGGGCGCACTGTATGCCCGAAAACCGGATACGCTTTTACCGCTGTTATACGGCGGAGGTCAGGAAAAGGGAATAAAACCGGGCACAGAAAATGTCACACATATCGTCGGGCTGGGCCGGGCCGCTGAACTGGCAGCCAGGGATCTTGAACGCGAAGCCGGGCGCCAGAAGCAGCTGGGAGCAAGATTTCTGCGGAAACTGCCGCAAACAGGTACGGATTTTGTTCTGCACGCTGAAGACGCCTCCAGGCTTCCCGGAACAATGTCCATAGGTTTCGGGGGGTACAGGGCCGCTGATATTTTATCGGGCATGGTTGCCTGCAGTCTGTCCGCTTCCGCCGGGGCGGCCTGTCACGGAGATACGCAGGAAATGAGCCAGGTCCTTAAGGCCATGGGGGTGAAACCTCATTACGGTCTGGGAACCATCAGGTTTTCCTGGGGCAGAATGACTTCTGAGGAAGACATTGATGAGCTGCTGCACAGGCTTGAATACATTTTCCATTCCTTTTTATCTTAATATCTCAAAGAAGGCCTTTTTCGGAACTTATTTTAAGGGCTCAAGCTGTCCCAGAAGGGTTGGAATCAGCTCCGAAACAGTGGGGTGGATGTGCACCGCCCTTTGAATGACGGTATAAGGAGCACCCGTATACATGACATCCGTGATCAGATGCACTGTTTCATCCCCCTCGGGCCCGAGTATGGCCGCTCCCAGGATTTTTTCGGTTTCAGCGTCAACCAGGACCTTCATGAACCCCTGGGTACTGCCTTTGGCCAGAGCGCGTTTGACCCGGGTCATGGGCATTTTGCCGATCAGCGCCGGGCGTCCTGACTGGCGCACCTGGGTTTCGGTCTGGCCGACCCGCCCTAGCGGGGGATCAGTGTACACGGCATAAGTGGGAATCCGGTCACTGACTTTTCTGGCTTCATTGTCCAGCAGATTCGCGGCCGCTATTTCACCGTCATCTACCGAGGTGTGGGTAAAGGCTCCTTTTCCGTTGCAGTCGCCAAGCGCCCATATCCCCTGCACATTTGCGCGCAGCTGATCATCCACCTGAATAAATCCTTTTTCATCGATTTCCAGACCGGCCCTGTCACTTCCAAGATCATCGGTATTGGGCCTTCGTCCCGCGGCCAGGAGCAGGTGTGATCCGACCACCTCCGGATCTCCTTCCGCGCATTCAAGATGGGCGGCAACGCCCTGTTCATGAGCCTGGACCCGGATGCAATCGGCATTCAGACGGACACGTACTCCTTCGGCTTCCAGTATTTCCCTGATGGCATCTGAAACATCATGATCCTCGTTTTTCAGAAGCCGGGGACTCCTCTGGACAATTGTGACCCTGCTTCCAAAACGTCTGAACATCTGGGCGAATTCAACACCTACATAGCTGCCGCCGATAATGACCAGGTGATCGGGGAGAAAATCCACATGCATCATAGAGGAATTTGTCAGGTAGTTTACTTCCTCAAGACCGGTAATCGGGGGAACTTTGGCCCGGGCGCCGACATTGATGAATATCCTGTCCGCGGTTAAAAGCTCTTCCCCGACTCGGACAGTGCGGGAATCTTCGAACCGTGCATGGCCCTTGTACACGGTCATGTTCGGATTATCTTCCATCCACCGCGGGATTTGATCGTTGTCCGTGCCCACTATGGCATCCTTGCGGGCCTTGATCCTTTTCATGTCCACACGCACCGCACCGTCTACGACCACTCCGTAGTCGGCACCATTTCTGGCCAGATAAGCTGCCCTGGCACTGGCGATCATGGTTTTGGTCGGAATACACCCGGTATTGAGGCAGGTGCCGTAAAAAAGGTGGCGCTCAATTACCGCCACCCGGTATCCAGCGTCACTCAGCCTGATGGCCAGCATGGGCGCGGCCTGGCCTGTGCCGATAATAATCGCATCGTACTGAGTCATACTTTCCTTCTTGCTGCAAAAGTTTGTTAACTGTTATTCAATTACTTAAGAACTTCAGCCGATCTCATCTTTCAGCGGTAATGAAAAGAACTTTTGTTTCTTTTCCGGCAGAGCAGGGCAAAGCGGCCGGCCTCAGGGAGCTGAGCGCTGAATTAAAAAGACTACCTGATCCGTACAACAGGTTCAGGAATCCCGCACTTACTTTTAAAATTTCTATTCTCGATCAGACTGAAGCAGCTAAAAAGTAAGTGCGGGACTCACTTCAAGGCAGACTAAATCAAAATTTTGG
>SLAE01000087.1 GCA_007127015.1 Desulfonatronospira sp.
TGAAGTCGTTTGCTCCCAGCAGTCCGGTAGACAATGCGTTTATCCAGGCAACCATGGGCGGTTTACTGAAATACCCCCAGTCAAGCTTTCTGGACCAGTCCCAGTAGTAGGATTCATCAGGAACCAGATCAAGCGGAGCTATGGCAATATAGACTATTCTCCAGACAAGAATAAGGGCCAGCATAAGGTAAAACCTTCCGGCCCATAGATTTTCACGTTCTAATTCCGGGTTGGACATGGTGGAAAGGCGGGTATATACCTCTTGGTATTATTCTGAATAATAAGGTTGCCGGTATTCAGTTTGCCAGCTCCCCGAGCCTGCACAACTTCATTTCCATGCCTGGTGTCACCCTGTCTCCATTGCGGGCTGCGGATTCATAAAGGGCAGTCAAAATCCTGATGTTTTTCAGTCCCTCTTCGCCGTCAACCAGCGCGGACGGCTTCTCTCCCGTTCTTACAGCATGAATAACATCAGCAAGATTGCCAACGTGTCCATTTCCATAAACATTGGAAACAATCTGGGAAACATTGGTTCTGATCTGCTCGTCTTCTACGTTTTCATGATCGAATTTCCAGGTCAGAAGCTCATTTACTGCAATGCCTCCTATTACCACTGAACCTTTTTCCCCAAGCAGGCTGAGCGAACCTTCAAGGTTTTCCGGCCTGGCGGCAACGGTGGCCTCAAAAACGCCCAGTGCTCCTGACTTGAAACGAATAAGAGCAACCCCCGTATCCTCCACTTCTAGATCCAGAAGGCGGGTTGCTGACTGGCACTGGACAAAATCCACAGGACCCATGAACCACTGCAGAAGGTCCAGATGATGGCTGGCCTGCTGAGACATCACCCCTCCATCAAGAGCCCATGTGCCGTGCCAGTTGTCTTGCCTGTAGTATTGCTGATGTCTTGTCCATCTCACTCTTACCGTAGCCATGACCTGCCTGCCGAACCTGCCGCTGTCCCAGGCTTTTCTGGCAGCCTGAACCGGTTGATTATATCGATTCTGATAAATTACATACAATCTGCAGCCATGAATCATGCACGCCTGATTCATGGCCTCGCAATCGCATATCCGCAGCGCCATAGGCTTTTCCACAATTATATGTTTGCCGAACCTGGCCAGATCGATAACCACGGGCGCATGGTAGCCAGTTGGTATCAAAACGCTGACCACATCGATTTCAGGATGAGCGGACATCATTTCCCGGTAGTCAAGATAGCAGGGAACACCGTATTTCAAAGCCGTACTCCTGGCTTTCTGCTCATCCAGATCGCATACCGCTGCAAGCCTGGCTTTGCCTGACAAGGCCTCGAGAGCACCAAGATGCTTGTAAGCTACTCGGCCGCAGCCGACTACGGCAAAATTCAATCTTTTATCCATGCCGTAAAACCTCAAGATGCATTTTATAATATTGATTTTTATTAATCGTGATTTTTTTACCCGTGTGTCCAAAAAGAACCATAGAAAGGATTTTGTCAAGAGATTAAAGAAAAATTATAGTATTTCGGATATTTTTTTTACTTTTGTTTAAGGGCTTCAGCATTGCACCTTTTTCCGTGCCTTTTTTTCCACAAGGCAATGCCAAGAATAAGTGCGGCACAAACAACAGCGATCAGGACCTGAAACAGTGCGTCAAAGGCAGACTCCTTTCCCAGTCCGCTTCCGATCAGGGTCACCACGACAGCTTCAGGGAGAAATCCAAGCAGAGATCCCAGAAGAAAAGTTCCTGTGCTTATGGAAGTCACACCAAGAAACAAATTGATGAAAAAGCCTCCAACCGGAACCTGTCTGATCAGGAAAACTGAAAGAACCGAGGGATTATCTATCAGCTTTTTCAGCGTCTTGCTTTCCAGACCGGCGATTTTTTGTCCAACCCATTGCCGCCCGCCCCATCTGGCAAAGACAAAAGTTAAATAGGCACCCAACAGGGTGCCAACTTGTGACCAGATCAGCCCCTGTAAAAAACCGAAAGCCATCCCTCCCAAAGCGCAGAATAAAAGCCTCGGCGCCCCAAGAGCCACCAGAGGAGCGACCACAGCTGCAAACATCAAAGGCGCCCAGATGCCGAAATTATCTAGTTGTTCCTTTATTTTGTGAATATTGCCCAGATATTCTTTTATCCCGGTGAAATGTATGAAAAGCAGGCTGGCTGCAGCTACTGCAGCCAGAATGAACAGCTTGAGACCAGCCCTGGAGATATATTTCTCCACGCCATTGGGGGAAAAGTCTTTGTCAGCATCTGGAATACAGGGACCAGGGTCGGAATGCATGATTTACCGTTCAGGCGCTCGCAGGATCTGGGGTTTTGTCGTCCTTCTGCCCGGTATAACCCTTCTTGCATACCAGCGCATGGCCATGCAGTCCAATATCCCCCTCCAGAGACGGTTGCCCACGCCGTATTTTGAAATGCCCGCTGCTCGGGGGCGATCTTTAATCAACACCTCCACTACCTGGCAGCCCTGAAGACGAAGAATGGTGGGCAGAAACCTGTGCAGACCGTTGAAGGCGGGAATTTCCTGCAGAGCATTCCTGCGCATGACCCGGAAGGTGCAGCCGGCATCCGCTACCTGATCACCGGTAACGAAGTTGCGAAAACGATTGGCCGCCCATGAGGAAATCTGCTTCACTCTGGTATCATTTCTTTTCTGGCGCACTCCGCAGACGCAGTCCACTGTAGGACCAAGACCGGACAGCAGCTTGTGAATATCTGCAGGATCGTTTTGCATATCTGCATCCATGGTGAGCAGAACCTCTGCTCTGGCCAGCTTGAATCCTGTAGACTGGGCAGCGCTTTCTCCGCAGTTTTTGCTGTGGTGCACCACTCGAACCCTGGGATTTATCATCTTAAGCCTGTTGAGTATGGATTCACTGTTATCCGTGCTCGCGTCATTGATGAATATTATCTCATAGTCCTGCAGGTGCCTGTGAAGATAGGCTTCAAGCTCCTCGAGCATGGGCAGGAGGTTATCTTCTTCGTTGTATACCGGAATAATTACGGATATAAACTGTTCGCTGTTCAACATGACTCTTTTTTCAGGCATAGATTTTTTTAAGGGTGCTACAGACAACATCAACCTCATCCTCGGTAATACCTGGAAACATCGGCAGAGAAAGCACACGGCTGCAGACTTTTTCAGCCACGGGAAAAGAACCGGGTCCCTTATCTAAATATCTGTAGGCGGGCAGCAGATTAAGAGAGCAGGGATAATGCAGGCCGGTCTGAACACCCTGTTCTTTCAGTTTCGCGGACAATACTTCTCTATCCCGAGCCTGTATGACGAAAAGATGATAAACATGAGTACACTTTTTATCCGACCTGGGCAAAATGATTTCACTGAGACCTTCAAGCCGTTCTCTATACCACCTTGCCGCCATTTGTCTCATCTCGTTCCACCGGTCCAGGTGAGGCAGGGCTGTCCTGAGCATGGCCGCTTTGACATTATCCAGGCGAGTGTTGGTACCCTCGAACTGGTGATCGTATTTTTCCCTGCGCCCATGGTTGCAGAACATTCGAATATTTTCCAGAATGTCGCTGGAAGCTGCTGTCACCGCGCCGCCGTCTCCTATACATCCCAGGTTCTTGGAAGGGAAAAAGCTTAAAACTCCGGCATGACCGATGCTCCCTGCTTTCCCATCCAGGTATTTAGCTCCCTGAGACTGGGCGCAGTCTTCGATTACAAACAGGTCATACCTGCGGGCAATGTCCATGATCCTGTCCATATCCGCGGGATGGCCGTAGAGATGAACAGGAATAATGGCTCTGGTTCTTGAATTGATGAGTGAAGTGATCTTATCCGGATCGATTACGTATGTTTCCGGGTCAATATCGCAAAAGACCACCCTGGCACCGGTCATGGTTACGGCTTCGCTGGTGGGGATGGCTGTATGCGCTGTGGTGATCACTTCATGACCCGGTCCGACACCAAATACTTTCAAGGCCGCATAAAGACCCAGAGTTCCTGAAGATACGCCTACAGCACCGGAAGTTCCCCACCAATGCGCCAGCTCCCGGCAAAAAGCATCCAGTTCCTCACCGCCGATAAATCTGCACGAGGATATCGTCATGCCTGTTTTTTCCAGAATTTCATTCATTATCGGAGCATATTGCCTCTTAAGGTCTACAAAAGGTATTCTGGTCATTGGGATAAGTCCTTTCCAGGCTGGATAGTTTTGATAAAAACAATGTGACATGAGTAAGGCCGGACTAGCAATAATAATCAGTCACAAGGAAGAATGGGACGTGCAGTGTTCAGTATAAATAAAGACAATGCTTTTAAAGATTTATTGCATAATCTGCAAACACTTATTTCATCAGCCAGCCAAAAAATACCCGAATTGATGATCTTGTCAATAATTAAGTAATTTGAAGCATTATGAGCAAGAGCAATATGTTCCGCTCAGATATTCATATTATCATGCCACGTGGCAAATCCAGCCCTTACACCGGATGCACTGCCTGAAAACAGTTTTTCCTAGTGTGCACCGGAATAAAGCAACGGCTTGTAATTAATGGCCCTGACCCGCTCATCCTCATGGCAGGGCGCGCAGTGCTCTTCTATGTTCAGATCTCCAGTGATCATACCTGGATCTTCAGTAAGAACATGTTCAGATCCGGGACCATGACAGACTTCACATCCAGCGTGACCTAAATCCGGAGTGGCTTCAAAGCTGACAAATCCTCCTGGTTTGCCGTAACCGGTGGTATGACATTCAAAGCATTCACTCTGCTCTTCAGGAGTGAGCTTGCCCAGCATAAGCTTAACATTATCATCCGAGCGCGATTTTGAAGCATACTGAGTAAAATTTTCATATTCATGAATATGACACTCCCCGCAAACTTTTGAACCCACATATTCCCGGGAAACCTGACTAAAGGCCTGGCTTATCACAAGGGCAAAAAGCAATAATGCGGCAAGTGATATAGCGGTGTACTTCATGTCTTTTTTCTCCTTTTCTGATATGCTTGTCATTATTCAGTCTTTCATCCGGAAAGAATACGATCCGGAGAGAAGCTGTTTCGTTATTTCAACATTTTCTTTATTTTTCGGCGTGAATTTCAAGCATTTCCCTTAGCAGGGCCTTTAGCTGAATACGAGCCGGCTCTGCCTGCTCCAGGATATTCTGTACCTCCAAAAAGTTTATCAGCCGCACATCAATGATCTCCGGACGCAGATATATATCCGGAGGCCTCTGCTTGAGCTTTTCATCCATTATCGCCTGCTGCATTATTTCAAAAGTGGAAAATATGGAGTCAAGATATGATGGCCGTCCTTCATTAACCTTTTTTTTGACTCCGGAAACATCAACAGCCACCAGAAAATCACATTCATCCAGCAATAGATCGTAAGGAACAGGATTGACTACTGCACCATCAACAAGAAGCCTGCCCTGGAATTCAACCGGAGCAAAAAGGCCTGGAACGGCCATGCTGGCATTGACGGCTGGAATTATCTCCCCTGAACTAAAAACAACCTGTTTTTTTCTCCAATAATCAGCAGCAACAATTTTCACAGGAATATCCAAATCTTCGAAATATTTCACCCTGATCTTCTTTTGAATAAACTCCATTATACCGGTTGCGTCCAGAAGCACGCCATCTCCAAGACCCGGACTGAGCAGGCCGGAAAGACCGGCTCCTGTCAACCTGTCCCACCAGCTCCCAAAAAGGCTTTCATCTGGTGCAAAAAGATCCAGTGCCATTTTGCGCAGTTCATGACCTGAGTACCCTGAAGCGTAAAGAACCCCGATGATAGCACCAATGCTGGTTCCGGAAATAACTGCGGGTTTGATTTTAAGTTCATCCAGAGTTTCAAGCACTGGAATATGCGCCAGTCCATTGGCCCCTCCCGAACCAAGCGCCAGGCCAATATCCGGGTAAGTGTCCCTTGATAAAGATTGAACCCGGGCAGCCACACTCATGGCCGGATAAGAAAAAAACCCTGTACTGAGAATAATTGAGCTGTACAGAAAACTTCTTCTGGAAATTTTTTTATCTTCTGATTTTGTGTTCATGATTTTTATACGTTTCAAGAACAATCGTTAAAACCATTCCATCTGAAACATTATCCTCATTACCTGGAATTTCTGATGACCGGATCTGGAGCAATTCCTGCCATAACTGCAGCTGCAAGAGTGGACCCGCAAAGAGCTCCGGCAATCAGTCCCAGGCTTATGTGCATATCCAGCAAAAAACCGAAAAATAGGGGTGAAGCCGCTGTAGAGAGAACCACTGCAGATTGGGCCATGGCTCTTATACTCCCCAGGTGAAGAATTCCGTACCTTTCTGCCCAGAGTGCTCCTGTAGCTGTGGAAGCCAAGCCGTGAGTTATGCCCATAAGAAACAGATAAACATAAATAACCCAGAGGCCATCTCCTGCGGCCAGGATCATGAGGGCCAAAGCCATGGGCAGAACCGAAAAAGGCAGGATGCCTGCCGCACTGAAGCGATCAACCAGCGTACCGGCTCCAGCGAGTGCTCCCAGATGTCCTGCAGCATATCCGGAAAAAGCCAGACCTACGGCCTGCA